>CAYQXT010000493.1:0-2400 GCA_964421365.1 uncultured Bacteroidaceae bacterium | reverse complement strand
CCCATATAGCGGCTTAATTGCACTAAAAAAAGGAGATGAAAGTTAGCTAAGCCTTCTTTTATTTGGTCTAAGACAAGAATGCTTGTTTCGAGGAATTTAAAAAGCATCGGATTACTTTCCTGCTCGCGCAAGCTTTTGTTCAGTACTTCGGCCAAAAACAGGGCTATACTAATTTTGACGGTTTGATAAGGAAGTTCCTCAAAAATCACATTAAAATTAAAGTTTTTTGCCCGTTGAATTTGTCGTTTTTCTTTGAAATCTATTTCTATATCAATAATATTCAGAGGAGTGAAATACATGAGCTTATTTCGTCCCCGTTTGGAATATAAGCCGCCTACCATTATCGCCACACGACCATAGTCTGGCGTATAAAGATTTACAATAATACTACTGTCACTATATTTTAGTTGATACAGTACGAGTGCTTTTGTTTTAACTGTTTTGTGCACAATGCTTGTTTATCATGTTGCAAATATATATGAGTTTAGTCTAAAAAAACATCGGACGGATAGATTTATTAAAACTGTAAAAATAGACAACTCACTTGCAATTGATTAATGAAGCCGTCCGACCGATTTCGATGCAAATTCACCTATTTATATTGGATTTATGTATGAAAAGTAATTTTTCTTATCAAGAAAATCCTTTAATCCTATTAATCAGAGTTAAGACAAAAAATCAAGGTAAAGATAATTAAAGTTAGACGTTTCCAAGTCTATTGGAAACGTCTTTTGAAAAATATGGTCATTGATTTATTTTTCCCGAAACGTCATTGCAAATTATTAGCTATTTAGCTTAATAAAATGCGGAAAAACTTTTATGAAAGTACTTATTTATAATTTCTCCGCCATAGTGGTCTCAATTTCTTCTATGGTTTTGGGAATTGGCTTACCTAATACCCGACAACCGGTTTCTGTAATCAGCAGGTCGTCTTCGATGCGAATACCGCCAAAATCCATATATTTCTCTGCTTCATCGTAATTAATAAAATCAGAGAGTTTATTTTCTGATTTCCAGATAGCAAATAAATCAGGGATAAAATAAATGCCGGGTTCATCGGTGATTACATGGCCTACTTCTAATTTTTTGGCCATTCGCAGATAAGCCAAACCAAATTGGTCGCTGCGCTGAACGGTCTCATCGTAGCCTACGTAATTCTCGCCAAGTCCTTCCATATCGTGCACATCCAAGCCCATCATGTGGCCTAAACCGTGTGGCATAAACAGGGCATGAGCACCGGCAGCTACTGCTTCTTGTGGGTTTCCCTTCATAATGCCAAGTTCTGTCAGTCCTTCGGCAACAATCCGGCAGGCCAAAATGTGCATATCCTTGTAAGCTACTCCGGGCTTAGTTTGCTTTATCACTTCCTGATTAGCTCGTAAAACAATTTCATATACACTGCGTTGGCGGTTGTTGAATTTTCCTCCCACAGGCACGGTGCGGGTAATATCGCCGGCATAATGGCTATTGGCTTCGGCACCGGCATCGGTAACCATCATTCGGCCAATTTTTAGCTCTTTATCATGCAGATGATTGTGTAGTATTTGTCCATTTTGACTTAATATTACCGGAAAGGATACGGAACTACCGTGAGCAATGGCTATTCCTTCTATGGTACCGGCTATCTCTTGTTCAATACGGCCGGGATGTGCCATGCGCATAGAAGTGGTGTGCATTTTCCATGAAATATCTACGGCTTTGCCAATTTCGGCTATTTCATAGCTGTCTTTAATTTCGCGAAGGCTGATCACGGCTTTTATTAGCTCTAAAGAAGCTTCGTTTTTGACTTCTTTGACTGATTTACCGGTTAATTCTGAAATCTGTACAGCTGTTTCTACATGATAAACAGGTAAATAGTGAATTTTACTTCCTTTGGCAAGGTATTGGTAAAATTTTTTCGGAATCTCTGAATTAGCGAAGCTTTGATTTACGCCAACTCGTGCCGCTAAATCGGCTATTTTGGGCTGTGCTCCCATCCAGATAATATCATTTATTTCGACATCGGTACCGAAAATAATCTCTTTCCCGCTTTCAAAGTCGAGCAGGGCAGCTAAACCGGGTTGGTCGATGCCAAAAAAGTATAGAAAATTACTATCTTGACGAAAATGGTAGGGATTGTCTGAATAATTAAAGGAAATTTCATTATTTCCGGGAAAAAAGGCAATTCCTGAATGAAATTTTTCTTTCAGTTTATTGCGTCGGTTTACATACACTTCTTTTGGAAACATAATTTTTGTTTTATTGGTTGCGGTAAAAATAGAAAGAATACTTTTAAGTAAAGAAAATTCATGAATTTTCTTTACTTAAAACTCACGAATTTCTTTACTTTTGAGCAAAAAAAAAATTGGGTATAATTCAGAAGCAAACGCTTAAAGGGACAATATACGCTTATATAGGCGT
>CAYQXT010000492.1:0-2414 GCA_964421365.1 uncultured Bacteroidaceae bacterium | reverse complement strand
AGTGAGCTATCTATTTTTACAGTTTTAATAAATCTATCCCTCCGCCGATTTTTAGACCGAACTCATGGATAAATATAAAAAAATGAACAATACAGAAATACAAAGAAAATGGCGCTATTTACAGGCCAAAATAAGAGATGATTTTGGCACAGATGCCGATATAACAAGTGTTCTATACCTGATTGGTATTCAGGAGTCGGGAGCCGGCTTTGGAATTTATACCAAAGATGAGAAAACGGCTCTGATGACCATTGGAAATCACAGAGTTTTGTGCGATACAGGATATTACCGCCCTGCCGGCAAAGGAACATACGAATGGCCGCTTTATGAGCAGATAAAAGACATGGAAACTATGACTCAGGAAAAAAAAGACGCACTTATTTTAGAAGGAATTATACAATATTTTACAGATATTGATTATATTTGACAAACTTTAGCAACCCTAAATTTTAAACAAATGAAAAAAATAGTTTTAGGTTTAACACTCATAATGAGTATTTTTATAAGTAACAGTATGGCACAGAAATATGTATTAATATCGACCAAATTTGGCGATATGAAAGTTAAATTATACGATGAAACTCCTTTGCATCAGGAAAATTTTCTAAAACTGACCAAAGAGGGCTATTTCGATGGTACACTTTTTCATCGTGTGATTAAAGAATTTATGATACAAGGAGGTGACCCGGATTCAAAATCAGCCAAACCCGGCCAATCCCTAGGCTCTGGAGGCCCCGGTTACACTATTCCTGCCGAATTTAAGCCTGATTTATTCCATAAAAAAGGAGCTTTGGCTGCTGCTCGTCAGGGCGACCAAGTAAACCCCATGAAAGCTTCGTCAGGCTCTCAATTTTACATTGTTGAAGGCAAAAAATACACTGATGCACAGCTTGATATGCTCGAAAAACGGATGGGAACTAAATTTTCGGCTACACAACGAGAGGCCTATAAAACCGTAGGCGGAACTCCGTTTTTAGACTATAATTATACCGTATTTGGCGAAGTAGTTGAAGGTCTGGAAGTAATAGACAAAATTGCTGCTGTACCCGTTGATGGAAGTGATAGACCAAAAGAAGACATCAAATTAACAGTTAAAGTGATAGATAAATGATTTCTGACAAGGCCTTTTTTTATTTGAATTATATAAATGAGTCCTGTAAAAAAAGGTGAATTTGCATCAAAATCGATCGGACGGCTTCATTAATCAATTGTAAGTGAGCCGCCTATTTTTACAGTTTTAATAAATCTATCCGTCCGACCAGTTTTTAGACCGAACTCTATAATTATTTTCAAATATGACGTGAGAGAAATGCTTATATAATAGTTGAAAGATCATAAATACATAAGTATTTGTAACAATATGAAGCTTAGTAAAGTTGTTCACAATTAATGAATTTCCAGCAAAAAAAACTTAATCAGAATAATTAGAAATGAAGGCTTCGCTCAAAGCGGAATCTTCACTTTTTTTGTATCCCTTTTTAACTTTCAGTTTTTATTTATAAATTCGCCGTGTTATATATCTTAAAATTATGTTAGATACAGTAAATAAGTTAGTCCAGGAAGTTGAGAATTTTACAGCTAAAAATAAAGAAGATTTAGAGAATTTTCGCATTCGTCTTTTAGGCAAAAAAGGAGAAATAACCAATCTGTTTACCCAATTCAAAAATATACCCAAAGAACAAAAAAAAGAATTCGGTCAGCAACTAAATATATTAAAGACTAAAGCTTTAGATAAGGTTAAAACCCTTAAAGAACACATAGAATCACATAACGCAAGCCAGCATGATTTAGATTTAAGTTTGCCCGGCTATGCCTATAAAGTCGGTGCCCGTCATCCGGTATCATTAGTACGCAACGAAATGGTCGAAATCTTCAGCCGTTTAGGCTTTACCATTTCTGAAGGCCCTGAAATAGAAGACGACTGGCATGTTTTCAGTGCGTTGAATTTCCCGCCTGAGCATCCGGCACGCGATATGCAAGATACTTTCTTTATCGAAATGCACCCCGATGTACTGCTACGTACTCATACCTCTTCGGTACAAGTACGAACCATGGAAGCTCAAAAACTTCCTATCCGAACAATTTCACCCGGAAGAGTATATCGTAACGAAGCTATTTCTGCCCGGTCGCACTGTATGTTTCATCAGGTAGAAGGTTTATACATTGATAAAGGCGTTTCATTCGCCGATTTAAAGCAAACTCTGCTGTATTTTGCTCAGGAACTTTTTGGTAAGCACACCAAAATAAGAATGCGTCCCTCCTATTTCCCCTTTACCGAGCCATCGGCAGAAGTCGATGTCTCCTGCTCCCTCTGTGGTGGGAAAGGATGCAATGTATGTAAATATACCGGCTGGCTGGAAATTCTTGGTGCTGGAATGGTCGACCCCAATGTACTAAAGTCCAACGGAATAGAC
>CAYQXT010000491.1:0-2422 GCA_964421365.1 uncultured Bacteroidaceae bacterium | reverse complement strand
GCCAAATCAGGACGTACCCAATGTATATCCTCTTTGGTAATAAAAAGAGCCTTACGAAATAAGCCTAGATGTTTTTTTCCTTGCCCGACATAAATTACGTTCTCTTTGGTGTCAGTGTCTATGACAAACAAAGGTTCGGGTTTTCCTCCAACGTTTAGTCCCTTTCTTTGCCCGATGGTAAAAAAATGAGCTCCGTTATGTTTTCCCACTATTGAGCCGTCTGAAAGGGTATAATGATAAGGCTCTGCTAATTCAGTTAAACTCTCCCTGTTTTGTGTATATTGCTCAAAATCAGCAGGTATTTCGACAATACTTCCTTCAATTGGCTTTAGTTGCTGCTGCAAAAAAGTAGGTAAATCCACTTGCCCCACAAAACAAATCCCCTGAGAATCCTTGCGCGTAGCTGTAGCCAGTTCTAATTCGGCTGCTATTTTACGCACTTCGGGTTTAGTTAGCTCACCAATAGGAAATAAAGCGCCAGAAAGCTGTTTCTGACTCAATTGGCACAAGAAATAACTTTGGTCTTTATTATTATCTTTTCCGGCAAGAAGCCGATATTTAATGTTTTCACCGTCTTTAATTTTTTCAATACGGGAGTAATGGCCTGTTGCTATCAAATCTGCATCATATTGCTTAGCAATTTTCACAAAAAGATCAAATTTAACTTCGCGATTGCAAAGTACATCAGGATTTGGTGTACGGCCTTTTTCATATTCGGCAAACATATAATCGACTACTCTTTTCTTATATTCCACACTCAAATCAACTTTATAAAAAGGGATTCCAATTTTTTTGGCCACCAGAGTGGCAAAAGTAATATCATCGTTCCATGAGCAATCACCATATAATAAACCGGTGGTATCGTGCCAGTTTTGCATATACACTCCAATTACATCATATCCTTGTTTTTTGAGCAAATATGCTGCGACACTCGAATCCACACCGCCTGATAAGCCTATAACTACACGTTTCATTTATACAATTTTACAGCCAACAAAGGTAATAAATAATTACTAATTCTGTAGGGCTAAGCAAAAAGTTTATCAATAAATGTGCGAGTTACAATCCACACTTTTTTTAATTATACAGCTTGGTCGAAACGTTTCCAAATGTCTGTCGGCAGGTTGGAAAATTTATCCGGCAGACGTTCCAACGTGCACATGGAAACGTCATTATATTAAAGCTTTCCACATATCGATTTTATAATGCTTATTCTGACAAGGTCTTATTTTCTTGAGATTATAGAATTATCTGCTAATGTTATGTGAAATAAAAGAGTAGAGATAGTTATATAATAGTTATAAGGTTGTCCATAATTAATGAATTTCTAACAAAAAAAGACTTAATTAGTGTTTATTAAGCTAATCTGCATTGATGCTTGGTATATCTTTTGCTTTTGCAAAAGAAAAAGTATTATGAAAAATATTTTCTCCCTTGTTTTTTCTATTTTTTTTATTTATAATGCAGAATCTCAGGATTTAAAACCTGTTGTCAGCACTTATCTGGGTAACGACCAGCGTACTTATTATGGCAATAAAGCTCCGGACAATCTAAAGCTGGTATGGAAATTTTATTTGGGTGAGGGTGCCAGCCCTGCCTATGGAAACCCAAATAAAATATGGATGGGTGCGGGCTGGACAGGCCAGCCATTATATATAAAGGAGAAAAGGAAAGATTTTCTGATTCAGCCTGCTTTTGACTATGGCTTGCGTAAAATAAATGCTAAAACCGGCGAACAAATTTGGGAGTATAAATTTGACGATATTCTAAAGGCCAGTCCCATGATTTGGAAGAATAAAAACGCCAAGGATAAAAAAAATCGTTATGTAATCTTGCAAGGCAGCCGTAAGGGAGCAAAGAACACGCTTGCCTCACGAAAAGCTTATAGTCTGCGGGCTATTTCCTATTTTACGGGAAAAGAATTATGGCGCTTGAATGTAAAACGCACACTTTCGTACAGCCGCGATGTGGACGGAACTGTGATAGTACAAAACGATACTGCCTATTTAGCACTTGAAAACGGTATTTTTACTGTTTTCGACCCGAATCCTGAACACGCTAAAAGAATAGGAAAATTCTTTGAGCCCAAAATCATTAAAGAGATTAACTACTATTCTGCAAAAGATACAATTACGCATGGAACAAACATAGAATGTGAATCTTCACCGGCTATTTTAAATGGAAGAATTTTTACAACTGCTGGAAATGGTAAAGTTTATGGCTATAATATTGCCAAACATGATACAGACTGGGTTTTTAATATTGGTTCTGATTTGGACGGCTCGCCGACAGTAACCGCTGATAAATGCCTGCTTATTCCGGTAGAAAAGGACTATATCACAGGAAATGGCGGTGTTTACAAACTAGATCCGGCACTTCCTCCCGAAAATCCCGAACCACCACTGCGGCGAAGCAGGTTGAG
>CAYQXT010000490.1:0-2424 GCA_964421365.1 uncultured Bacteroidaceae bacterium | reverse complement strand
GCCAATTTTTGCAAAAACGCACTAAAACCTTGTCAAGTACTTTTTTTGTTTTTTTGCTGTTCTTTGTGTCTATAGGTAGGGGAGTGAACGGTTACCAAGAATATGATGAGAAGTGGCAAAAACTGTTTTGCCTCTCATGAAATCATACAAATCCTTAGTTTGAATAAGATAAAATTATTAGTATTCAAATAGAGGAATAAATGATGTCAAAAACCAGAAAACAGCATTCGCCACAGGAAAAAACAAGCATCTTGCGGGACCATTTGATCAACAAGGCAGCCGTTTCAGATTTATGTGATAAACATAACATTAATCCTACCCTTTATTATAAGTGGCAAAAGATTATGTTTGAGAATATGCCCATCCTTTTTGAGTCCAAAAAGGATGCTGAGGTTTCTAAACTAAGAACGCAAAATGAGGCACTTAGAGAGAAGCTAGCCCACAAGGATAGCGTCATTTCCGAAATCATGGAAGCGTACATTGTGATAAAAAAAACAGTCTTGGGGAGCTCTAAAGCGATCCTGGGTATCCCGACAGATTCGAGATGAAGTGGTGGATTTTATTCAGTACAATGCGGGGCTGTCGGGCATTTCTGTCTCTGTTCTGATCGGCTGGGTTGGGATGGGTCGTGATAAATTTTATAAGTGGTGTGATCGTCGAGGCCAAGAGAATCATCATAATGGCGCGATACCCCGATTTTTCTGGCTTGAGGACTGGGAAAAAAAAGCGATTATAACGTATTATTTAGCGTCACAAAGAGAAGGATATCGGCGACTGACCTATATGATGCTTGACGAGAATATCGTCGCAGTAAGCCCCGCTACGACCTATCGGGTTTTGAAAGATGCAGGACTGATGCGGTCGTGGAATGGCAAGGAATCGAAAAAAGGAACAGGCTTCAAACAGCCTTGCAAAGCTCACCAACACTGGCATGTAGATGTTAGCTATCTCAATATATGCGGTACATTTTACTATTTCTGTGGGCTTCTGGATGGCTATAGTCGATACATAGTTCATTGGGAAATCCGCGAGTCAATGACTGAAAAAGCCATCACAATAATCATCCAAAGAGCACGAGAAAAATTCCTGGATGTAAAGCCACGAATCATCTCAGATAATGGCCCTCAGTTTATCGCCAATGATTTCAAAGAATTTATTCGGCTATGTGGTATGACACATGTTAAGACATCACCCTTTTATCCGCAAAGCAATGGTAAATTAGAACGTTTTCATAAGAGTCTGAAACAGGAGTGTATTCGGCCTAAAACACCCTTAAGCTTGGCGGATGCGAGAATTCAAGTAAACGAATACATTCATGATTAAGTACTAACGTAAAATTAATTTAACGAAAAAAGAGGTAGAATAAACAATTAATTGAAATATTGAGTTCTAGTGATTTATATACAAAAACTAACTGCTGAAGAAATTATTAAGTTAAATGAGATGCATAAAAAACATCCACTCTATTTAAGTAGAAGACGAGCCCATGCAATATTATTAAGCTATCAAGGAATATCTGTTCCAATGATTTGCTTTATCTATCCAGTTTGTCGTCAAACAGTTTCTACCTGGTTTTCTAAATGGAATGAATTGGGAATTTGTGGGTTAGTTGATTGCTCTGGACGAGGTCGTTCACCTCTCTTAGATGATCAACAAATAAGTGACGTGGTAAAAAGGGTTGAAAAATCGCCTAGGTCATTAAAGTCGGTACTTTCAGATCTAGAAGCAGAGTTAGGTATTACTATCAGTATTGATACGTTAAAGCTGATTTGTAAACAGGCAGGTCTGATCTGGAAACGCGTTAGAAAATCTCTACGGTCAAAACGTAACCAAGATAAATTTGACGCAGCCACTGCTGAAATTAAAGAATTAATTCAGCAACATGAAGAGAATCAAATTAATTTATGCTATTTTGATGAATCGGGATTTACATTAGAACCTTGTGTTCCCTACGCATGGCAACCAACCGGTGAAACTATCGAAATACCGAGTTCAAAAAGTAAGCGCCTTAATGTTTTGGGAATTGTTAACAGGGATTGTAAATTCGATTCTTTTGTTTTCGAAGGGCATATTAATACCTCTGTTGTTGTGGCTTGTATTGACGAATTTTTTCACCAGATTAAAATACCTACCACCGTCATCATTGATAATGCATCGACTCATACAAGCAATGAATTTAATGAGAACCTTGAAAGATGGAAGAAAAAAGGTTTAACCATTTATCGTATACCGCCTTATTCACCTGAGTTAAATATTATTGAAATTGTATGGCGTAAAATAAAATATGAGTGGTTACCTTTTTCTGCTTATGAATCTTATAACTCACTTAAGCAAGAATTATTCAATGTGCTCTCCAACATTGGGAAAACCCATAGGGTAGCATTTTCTTAAAAGGTTAAATTAATTTTACCTCAGTACTTATAA
>CAYQXT010000489.1:0-2429 GCA_964421365.1 uncultured Bacteroidaceae bacterium | reverse complement strand
CTCGTCATTTTACGGACATAAACTCGTCATTTTACGGACATAAACTCGTCATTTTACGGACATAAACTCGTCATTTTCTGAAATTAAACGAATTTATGATATACTACTCGTCCAGGAGTTAAAAATGCAAAAATCAAATATAACTATATTCAAAAGAAACGAGGTTGCTAGAGGTACTGATTTGTACTCTCTTAATGCTAAAAAGTGTTTTAATGCAATTTATTATATTTATCAAAAAAACAGAGAAATGTTTACACGATATGAAGATAATAATATCGCTTATATGAGCTTAAAATTTTCGACTTTACGGGATATTATGGGATTACAGCGAGATAATAACTACGTAGAAGTAATCAAAGACGCTATAAAAGAGCTACAAACAACGCTTATAGAGCTTAATAATTGGATTAATCCAGCAAACGGTAAAAAATATGCTTGGTACTCTACAAAGTTTTTAAATGATGCAAATGTAGAACACGATAATATCGTAACAGTACAGCTTGAAATATCAACTTTATTTAAGCAGCTGATGAGAGCTCATATTAATTTTACACCTTTGGATTTAGTTCAATATATGAATAAATTTAGAACTAAATACGCTATGAAGTTATATGAGTATTTAAAAAGTTTCGGCAATTATAGATACTTAGATATTCCACAAAGCCATTTAATGCGATTGTTCGGACTTGATGAAAAATCAAAATATAAATATATGAGTGATTTAACTATTTTATTAGAACGACAAATTAAAGAGCTTATATCAAAAAGCGATTTAAAAGAGTTAAAATTATATGACAATAAACAGCTAAAAAAAGATAAAATATTTCGTATATATATTAATCCAAAAGCAAAGAAGAAGACTGCTACAAAAGAAGATACTAAGCAAATTTTAGAGAGTTTGTCTATTAAGAAATTTTAGTATCAAATCACTGTTTTGATAGTATATTTTAAGGAGTAAATACAATGTTTAAAATTCAAATACTAGGTTATGAGATTACTATTTCAAAAGTCAATGAATTACAAAAAAAGGCTAGTGCTACTAAGTCAAATACAGCACTAAAAAAGATTGAAAAAGCTTTAATTTCGATGAATGAAAATGAAGTAAAATATAGTGAATATGCATTACAAAAAGAGAGCAGTGTAAGTATAAATACAATAAAAAAATATCGTTTTGAGATTGAAAAACTAAGAAAAACTATATAGTAAAATATTGTTAATTTAATAAAGCTAAAAATGAAGTGCTGGAGTGCGTGACGACGAGGTACGAGGAGTTGCGTGCTTCTGTGCTTCGTTTGTGCCTCTTGGCAATTTAACAAAAGTTTACCGACAAAAAATAAAATAATAAAATAATCTCCTAAAATAGCTACTTTCAAAAATATGTTATAGTATGACAAAAAAATGATTGTATGAAGCAAAAGGAGCTAAAAAAATGAGTTATGACCGCCAAAAAAAGTTTATTAAATCTAAGAAATTAAAAGGCTATAAAAGAGTGCAAGTATATATTCCTATGTCTGAATATGAATTGTTGCAGCATATGAAAAAAAAGACCGGAAAAACATTTGGAGAGATTATCACTTCTTCTCTGTGTACTCAAAAAAGAGTTTTTAGTTCGTGGACTGATAAAAGCTTTTATTTTTATCCCTCGTTATAGGATTTTTTTTATAGAGCTATATTTGCTTTATAAGCTCAAAAAACACTTTTTACAAGCAAATATCCTCTAAAATGATAAAAATCGCTTCTATGCCCTTTAAAATGCTCAAAAACTAGATATATATTTGTCTTATAAAGTGCTTTTTCAATGTTTCTCTACATCAGTAGCCGATAAATAGCAACTTACTAGCAGTAATTAGATATAAGTGGCTCCGCCCAAATTCTTAATTTTTTAAATATAATCGCTTCCCAGCTGGTACTAATGCAAAGAGCAACTACAAAGCAAATAACACTATGCTTTGATATTTGATTGCTTCCTGTTCTTGCTCATTTACTCTCCTATAAGCAAAAAATAAAATATATTAGTTCAGGGATAAAACTCTTCACCAAGTGCCGACAAAAATATTTTAGTAAAGTTTGCTCCTGCAAACACAAACAAAAAATAAAAAGAATTAAAATGAAATTTTGATTTTTCTAGGCATTTCCAAGTTCTGATTTGATGTCAATTTGTGCGTTTTTCTCTCTTAATATCTCTTAATATCTCTTAATCTCTCTTAACGGCACCTCGTTTGGTTCGGTGTGATGGGAGTTTGCTTAACTATTTTTCCTCATTTTACGGACTTATTCTCCTCATTTTACGGACTTATTCTCCTCATTTTACGGACTTATTCTCCTCACATTCTGAATATTAAAGAGTTTATGATATACTACTCGCTCAGGAGTTAAAATGCAAAAATCAAATATAACTATATTCAAAAGAAACGAGGTTGCTAGAGGTA
>CAYQXT010000488.1:0-2452 GCA_964421365.1 uncultured Bacteroidaceae bacterium | reverse complement strand
AGGGTAAACCTGTTATTACCAATATGTGCCATCATCCCGAATCCGTAAATAATACTTATTTTCATCTTTTATATTATACCAGTAAAGAAATTTATGGTAAATTTTATGACCAGGTAATAGCCATATTTACAGCATTTAATCATACTTTGGAACTCAAGAATATGCCTATTCATGCCGAATTTAAGGAAAATAACGGTCATTTGATCCCCATAGAGTTTAATGTTCCGCGTTTTGGTGGTTTTGGACTTGCCGATTTACCCTATCATGCTTTTGCCGAAAATCCATTCCAGCATTTTTTTCATTCTTCGACACCCGATTGGAAAAATATTTTTGCTCAGAAACAAAGTAAATATTTCGCTTGGATTCTGTGCTATAACGGAGTAAATGTTGATTTGGATTATTTTGAACCAGATTATGAGAAATTGGTGAACGATTTAGGTAATGTCCTTCATTTGAATAAATTAGACTATAAAAAAAATCCTGTTTTTGCAATCGCTTATGTGGCTTTTGATAGTCATGAAGAAATGAATAAAATTTTGGCAATGGATTTTGATGAGTATTTTAAACCCAAAGAAAGACAATCTATAGCCGATTATTAATGTTGATAGTATTTTATTTTTATGGTTAAAGCATTTTAATATAGAGACATATAGCTGTTGCTGTAATCTTTTTGTTCTTGGAATTAAACCTTTTCAAAAACTTAACGTCTAAAAAGACAAATAAACCAAATAAAATTTTGTATTATGAAATTGAGAAAATTGATTATTTATTTGTTTGTCAGTATGGCATTTGTTGCTTATATGAGTTCATGCCAGAAAGTAAAAGATGCAACAGATTTTGGAGAAGATACTGCTCTTAATGATGATGCTTCAGAGGCATTATTTGATGATGCTTTTAGTGAAGCAGATGGATTTTCGGCAGGTGGAAATACAAAATTAGCTTCTGCCGATTCATGCACACCCACAGTAACAATTGTTGCCGATTCTGCTGGAACAAAAGGCTTTCCACGTACAATCACCGTTGATTTTGGTGATAATTATTGCTCCGCCAAAAATGGTCGCCAGCGTAAAGGCAAAATTATTATCACCCAATCAGCGAGAAGAATGACTGCAGGTGCTACCCGAAGTATCAGTTTTGTAAATTATTATGTAAATGATTACAAGATTGAAGGAACACAGAGTGTCGCTTTTAACGGAAAAGATGATAATGGAAATTATTCGTGGACATGGAAATTAGTAGGTGGAATTATTACCACGCCGGATAATGTAAGCATTTTACGCGATGCTGAGCATACTCGTACACTTGTTGAAGGTGCCGATACTCCTATGAATCGCTGGGATAATGTATGGAAAATTACCGGTTCGGCTTCGGGCATAAATGGCAATGGAGTCGCTTATACACGTACCATCGATGCGAATAATCCGGTTGTTCGTAATGAAGCCTGTCGGTTTGCAGTAAAGGGAACTGTAACCTTCGAGCGCGAAGGAAAATCTAATGTTGTATTAGATTATGGTGATGGTACTTGCGATGATAAAGCAACGGTAACTGTGGATGGTGAAACAAAAGACATTACCTTACGCAAGGTTTTTAGATAAGGGTAAATTGGGATTTAGAAATCTGGATTTGGGATTGGGGAATTTGCACCCGTAGAACGGCATTTGTAAGTTACCATTTATATTAAGACTCGACAGGTTTTTAAAACCTGTCGAGTCTATCAGCATTAATAATTATTTTTGGGCGCACGGGTGGGCTTTCCGCTTATACTCCCCCTTGCCTTAGCACACAAAATATCGGCATAAAAGGAGTTTAACTTGCTGTTACACTCTTTTTTGCCGTGTTTTGCTGGGCTTCGGATGGCGATGGGGTATCGCTGCAATCCCTTGCGCATCAAAAGCCTAAACTATTTATTTTAATGACGTTTCTAAGTGGCTACCATAAGCTTGGAAAGTCCGTTCGCCAAAAACGTTTACAACGTGCCGGCAGACACTTGGAAACTTTTATAGAGGAATTGTTTAGATGAATCTATGAGTCCTGTATAAAAAGGTGAATTTGCATCGAAATCGGTCGGACTACTTTATTAATCAATTGTAAATGAATGGTTTATTTTTATAGTTTAATAAATCTATCCGTCTGACCGGTTTTTAGACCGAATTCATCTATGTGCTAATGCACGTTTGAAAATCAATTATTTATTATGTTAAACCTTTTTATTTATTAAACCACTAATCCCTGCAAATTCTTTAAATTCGTCTAAAGAAATATGATCGTCCATGTGCTGACCATAATGAACTTTTACTATTTTGAAATTCTTATCAATAAAAAAATCGGCTGGAATTAAATTCAGACTGGCATCTTTATCCTGCAATAAATTTAAGTCTTTTGTTTCCTTAAATGCCTTTATTACATTTGTCTGAAACATAGTAGTCAACATTTTCCTTGTCGAACGCTCCAC
>CAYQXT010000487.1:0-2452 GCA_964421365.1 uncultured Bacteroidaceae bacterium | reverse complement strand
AAAGCCGTAAAAAACATAAATTTGTTTTCATCGCCAGTGGTACCGGAATTGCCCCATTCCATAGCATTGCCAATAGCTATTCCGAAATGGATTATGTTACTTTGCATGGTATCCGTGTGGAAGAAGAGGCTTACGAGCGCCAGAATTACCCCAAAGGCAGATATATATCTTGCACATCCAGAGATACTAAGGGAGATTTTAACGGTCGAGTAACAAAATATTTGCGAGAAAATCCGATTGATACGAAAGCAATATATTACCTTTGCGGCAATTATGAAATGATTGATGAGGCTTATGAAATTCTGGAAAAAGCCGGAGTACCGGCCGAACACCTAAAAGCTGAAGTCTATTTTTGATGAAAATGTACGTTAAGCAATTGTGAATTATTAATTATGTTTGACAATAGAGAATGAACTGTTTTTTTTAATGTACGGCGTGAAAATAAGGTAATTAATAGAGGGATGAAATACCATTTAGTGATTTTAGGCTGTCAGATGAATACTTCTGATAGTGAGCGAATAAAGACTGTTATAGAGAATTTGGGCTACCAGTGGACAGACAAGGAGGAAGATGCCCAACTGATAGGAATTGTTGCCTGTTCGGTGCGACAAAAAGCGATAGATAAGGTTTATTCACGTATCTATAAATGGAATAAATGGAAAAATAAAAAGAGTTTAATCACTTTTGTTAGCGGTTGCATTTTACCGTCAGATGAACAAAAATTCCTGAAACTTTTTGATTTGGTTTTCCATACTAATGAGTTGAATAAATTTCCGGAACTTTTGAGAAATTATGGTGTTGTAACGCCAATGTCGGCACAGCAGCAGAAAGCCCGTCCGCATGTGGATATAGACTTATTCTGGTTAATAAAACCTAAGTACCATGCTGCTTTTGAGGCTTTTGTGCCTATTCAAAATGGTTGTAATAAGTATTGTACTTATTGTGCTGTACCTTATACACGCGGACGCGAAGTTTCACGTGCTTCGGAGGATATTGTAAACGAATTGCATAGCTTAGTAGAAAGAGGCTATAAAAGCATTACCCTTTTGGGTCAGAATGTTAATTCCTATGGTTTGGACAAACCCGATACTGAAATTTCATTTACTCAGCTTCTGAAAAAGGTTGCAGAAGTGGGAGAGGAGAGTGGAAAAGAATTCTGGGTGTATTTTACTTCGCCACATCCGCGAGATATGGGCGATGATGTAATACAAACCATAGCAAAGCACAAACATTTGGCCAAACAGATACATTTGCCTATCCAATCGGGCGATGATAAAATGCTGATGCACATGAATCGTCAGCACGGATTAGCGGAATACAGAAGGATTGTTAAGTCAGTACGAAAATATATTCCACAGGCTACTCTTTTTACCGATATTATTGTGGGCTTTACCGGCGAAACAGATGAACAATTTGAGAATACGCGCAAAGCAATGCACGAATTTAAATATAATATGGCCTATATAGCCATGTATTCGCCACGTCCTGGAGCAGCCAGTTCGCGCTGGATAGACGATATTCCCGTAGAGGTTAAAAAGCAACGTTACCACTCCCTTTCCGAAGATTTGAGGAAGGAAACTTCGGCCTATAATAAAACTATGCTTGGCAAAACATATCGCCTATTGGTGCGCGATACCGACCGTAAAGCCGGTTATTTATCCGGCCAGACAGAAGGGAAGATTACGGTTCGTTTTGCCTCCGAAAATCTAAATCTGATAGGTGAATTTGTGGATGTTAAAATCACTTCAACTGCTGATTTTTCGGCTGAAGGCCAATTACTAGAAGAATTAGTAGAGCATAAAAAACAATAATTATAGGCAGACGGGATTCAGGTATCTGGAATTGGCACTCGTAGAACAGCATTTGTAATTCGTAATTATTTAGGGGGCGGTAGAGCGGGCTTTTCGCTAGTAGTCGTCTCGTCTCAGCCCACAAAACTAGGGCAAAAAAGGAGCTTCCTGCCGGTCGCTCTTTTTTGCCCTAGTTTTGCAGGGCTTCGATTTCGCCGAGCTACCGCTTCAATCCCTACCGCCTACTTCGAGAAAAGCCTAAAAGACTTTCAAAGGAGCTTCCTCTTGGAAACGTCTTTTTTTTGTCTTAACCATGATTTATAGGATTAGAAGATGAATTTTTAATAACCATGAAAGGGCAGTCCCTCACTGTTGGTCAACGTATTGAACTTCGATCCTGATAAATAAAATAGCTTCTACTACCAATTTACTGGAAATAATAAATATTATATCTTTGCAGCTTGGCGAGAAGCAATAGGCCAAAAAATTAAAATTAAAAAAGAATAAAGATGAATAAAAAAATAGCATTCAAAACCCTTGGTTGTAGATTAAATCAATACGAAACCGATTCTATTGCTTCGCAGTTTGAGCAAAACGGATACGAGATTGTTGATTTCGACCAACAAGCAGATGCTTATATCGTGAATACCTGTACGGTTACC
>CAYQXT010000486.1:0-2457 GCA_964421365.1 uncultured Bacteroidaceae bacterium | reverse complement strand
ATCTAAAGCTTGGTAGCAAATTAGGTTATTAGGAAGCAAAACTATTCAACTACTTACAATGCCCAGAAGCTTTAAATTTTTGGGTTTTTTTGTGATTTTTTTTGGGCGGCGAGCGGGCTACTGCTGCAATTCCTGCCGCACACTCGCAGAAAGCATATAAACAATGGTAAATTATTAATTGTGGATGCTGTTTGTCGATATAAAACAGATAGAAAAAACGATGCAATCACTTACTATTTCAGTGTGCCGTTCTTTCATGCATCGGAAATAGTAAGTTTTTAAAAATAGCAAGAATAAATAATGATTAATTTTGTACTTTGATTTAGCTTTTGATTGTAGCGTTTTGATTGGGCTGCATTTTAACTCCGGTATTTATGCCGGAGTTAATAATGAAGAAGTGAAAATAAAAAAAGGCTTGTGTAGAAAAAATTAGTCCTTATTTTTCAAATAATCTTAATGCCTGACCCAATAGCGGAAATAAATAGGTAATCCAGATACCGACCAGAAAATAGCGAAGAAATGTAAAGCCCTCATTCTCTATTTTAAAGGTCTTAAGACCTGCTATAATTAGTATGATTCCTACAAAACCGACCAAATAGCGTAGCCATTTTTTTATTTTGCTTGCATTTACATTAAAATCTAAGGTTTTTATATCTATAAAATAGCCTAAAGTGCTTCCAGTAATAGTCGCTATAATTTTAAGATAATCCCGGTAATTAACATGAAAAATACTGCTGACATTTATGTAAATCAATCCGCCCAAAATCATCAGTAAGACAGCAGTGCTCGCAACAATCATAAAATGAAAAGTTTTGGGTTTATTCATTAAACGAATTATATGCCGGTAAAACCAAATGGCAAAAATTAAGCCCAGAAACCAGCCTCCTAATACGTCTATTGGCCAATGAACACCAAGATATAAGCGTGAAATACCGACAAAAACAGTAATTAAAAGAGCAATAATCCAGAACCAAAATTTGCGAAGCCATTCGGCCATAGATAGGTAAAAAGTGGTTGCGCTCTGAGTATGGCCACTAGGAAAAGCATAGCCAGTAGCTGTAAAAAGGCGTTTGGCTTTTAATTTTTGTAAAACCTGAAACGGGCGAGGAGTATGGAACAGAATTTTAAACAAACCGTTTACTGAAACCGAAAAAAGAAAAGTAAAGCTCAGCGCAAAACCGTATTTTTTGGAAACATTCCAGTAAATAAAGCTTAATATAGCTATAAAAATGTATTGTTCAGCGAGAAAGCTCATTAAATTAAAGAAATAATCTAAGGCAGGAATACGTATAGATTGAAAAAAATAAAGCACATCTTCTTGCATCTCTCTATTTTGTTTTAAATTCGCACAAAAATTTATCGAATGCAAGATATAAAAATTATTGGATTTGATGCCGATGATACCCTTTGGATTAGTGAACTCTATTACCGACAAGGCGAAGATTTTTTAGCTTATTTATTAAAAGAATATGCACTGCCGGAGCAGGTAAAAGCGCAACTTTTTGACATTGAAATGCAAAATATGGAGCTATATGGCTATGGAGCTAAAGCTTTTACATTATCTTTAATTGAAGCAGCTATAAAAATAAGCCATTATAAAGTCGATGCGTTTTTAATTGAAAAATTGACTAATCAGTGTAAAAAATTAATTGATATAGAAATAGAACTTTTGCCTGGCGTGAGGCGAACATTGGAGCAATTGGCACAAAAATACCCGCTGATTCTGGCCACGAAAGGTGATTTATTAGATCAGGAACGAAAGTTGAATAAATCGGGTTTGTCTCAATATTTTTACCATATAGAAGTAATGTCGGATAAAAAAGTGAAAAATTATCAGGCACTCTTAAAGTATCTTGCTATTTTGCCGGAAAATTTTCTGATGATAGGAAATTCGGTTCGTTCAGATATTCTTCCATTGGTTGAAATTGGTGCTAAGGCCGTACATATCCCTTTTCATAGCACTTGGGTACACGAAAAAGTAGAACTAAGCCCAGAACAAGAACAAAGTTTTATACGTATAGAAAATATAGAACAAGTACTTGAAATATTGAAAAGAAAATAATGCATTGAGAATGAAATGTGAGCTTTTTTTTTTCGTAGCGCGGGGCTTTGCTATGGGCGAAACTATCGCTAAAAAGTGCGGTTGCGCAAGGGATTGAAGCGATAGCTCGGTGCAGACAAAGGGTTACAAAAATAGGTAAAAAAAGAGTGTAGGAACGGAACTCTTTTTTTGCTTGTTTTTGTGCCCTTTGGCAAGCCGACTATAAGCGGAAAGCCCGCCCGTGCGCCCAAAAAATAATTACAAATTTTTAATTACAGATTATGAATTCAGTTCAACAATTCCTGATTCTTAAATCCTAAATTCTAATTATTTCGTATTTTTGTGGGTACGAATTTTTAGTTAAATAAGTGTATGAAAGAAATAAAATCTGGACAAGTAATAAAATCTACCGGTAG
>CAYQXT010000485.1:0-2463 GCA_964421365.1 uncultured Bacteroidaceae bacterium | reverse complement strand
ATATTTCACTTGGAATTATATCTTCTCCCTCCTTAGCCATATAGATTAAAAAGACATTACCATCTTTATTTTGGGTCATTGCTATGTTATTCTCTTTGTACGGACTAATGGTTTTTGTATTGTAAATAGCAGTACTATTTACTTGCATCCAATCTGCATATGTTTCTAATAAATCATAGGCATCTTGCTGCCATTCTCCGTCTGGTCCTGGTGCAATATTTAGTAGCAGATTACCTCCTTTTGCAACCACATCTACCAAAGTGTGAATTCCTTTTCTACCACTCATATACTTTGCATTTGGTGTATACGACCAACCTCCTCCAGAAATTATGCATGACTCCCATGGATAAGGCAAAGTTTTCTCTGGGACTCTATTCTCAGGTGTTAAATAATTTTGATTTTTACCATGTACAGCTCTATCCACTACAATTAATCCGGGTTGCTTCTCACGAACTTTTTTAACCAATTCGTCCATTTTAATGTCCTGACTAATTACTCTGTGTTTTATAAAACCCGTACCAAACTTATCTTCTTTAAACTTTTCCGTGTAATTTTCATCAATATTTTGCTGATCTCTTTTTTTAACCCAACCACCATCTAACCATAAAATATCTACTTTTCCATAATCGGTCATTAATTCCAAAATTTGATTGTGCGTAAAGTCGACATATTTTTGCCACTTTTCAGGATACAATTTTGGATCATAATTTACATTTCTATCAAATGGAGGGAAATAAGGATCCCAATAATTTTCATTATGCCAATCGGGTTTCGAAAAATAAGCGCCTACCCACATACCATCATTTCTAAAAGCATTAAAAATTTCTTTGGTGATATTCGCCTTTGGGTTTGTACTAAATGCACAGTCTGGATCAGTAACTTTATAATCGGTATATTTTGAGTCGAACATACTAAACCCATCATGGTGTTTTGTAGTGAAAACCATATATTTCATACCAGCTTTTTTTGCTGCAGTAGCCCATTTTTCAGGATTGAATTTCACAGGATTAAAAGTCTTTTTTAAACCTTCATATTCTTTTTTATACTCAAAATAGTTTTGTGGATTTTCTCCTTTGGTACGCTCGCACCAACCGTAATCTTCCGGACAAAGAGACCAGGATTCTACAATACCCCATTGACTATAAGTTCCCCAATGCATTAATAAGCCAAATTTTTTATCTTGCCACTTGTCCAGATTCTCTAATACAAGAGGATCAGTTTCAGCAACATACCTTTCTTCTTCATAAATTGCCTGACAAAACACCTGGCTTTGAAATAAAAGAAATAAAAATATCAATTTTATGATTTTATCATTCAATTTTTTCATAATACTACAATTTAGGTTTTTGAAATTATTTTTGTTATTTTTTTCATGTGGATTAAAATTTAATTTAATTTCTAATATTATTTTATAGTTTTATCTATACTCATATCATTAAGTTTTTCAATTTCTACCCAAAACGGGAAAATCCTTTTTGATTCAACTGCATAAAAAGGAATAAAATCACAATCCATTTTTGACAAATACACATTTTTCATCTCAATAATATCCTGATTTTCATTTTCATTTCTCATTTGATTTACAATTGTATTTGTTTCTAAATACATTTTTCCATTCTTTTTAACTGGTTTAATAAATTTAAATTTAATATTATAATGTCCCTCATTAATCTTAACTCTCCATTTACCATATACTTCCTCTTGATTCCAAATCCCTCGTTCTCCACCAGCATCGTTTCTATTAAGTATCATGGGATTCTCATATTGGCTTCCAATTATTATTCTGGGCTGATTCTTTAAATTTTCAGAATTAATTAATTCTTTATAAACCTGATCGAGTTCTGATTTTAAATCTTTAGCTATTAATCGATTTTCTAGTACAATATTATTTTGTTCATAAGGATCTTTATTAATATCATACAATTCAAAATCCTTAATGGATGCATTATAATCAGTATTTCCAACCAGTTTGTACTGTTCTTTTTGAATTGCCATATTATTATATAGTTCAGGATAGCGTCTGGACCAATAAAAGAACAAAGATCTGTTTTGCCAGTCAACCCGTTTATCATTTATCAAAGGCAACAGGTTTTTACCATCAATAATCCTGTCATTTGGTTGCTTAACATTACATAATTCTGAAATAGTTGGCAATATGTCTATATGTGCTGCTGGAGTTTCAATCGTTTTTTGATCTTTGATTAATGCTGGATATTTCATAAAAAAAGGAACACGCACACCTCCTCTATAAACACTTCCTTTTTTTTCTTTCATCCCAGCAATATACCTTGTTTGCTGAGGCCCGTTATCTGTCATAAAAATTATAATTGTATTTTTTTCTATATTTAAGTCTTTTAGTTTTTTTAAGAGTTTTCCAATATTATCGTCAATATTTGAAACCATAGCATATACTTTTCTCGCATCCTCTTTATCCTTTTCGCTCATTTTTTCAAAGGGTCTTCC
>CAYQXT010000484.1:0-2467 GCA_964421365.1 uncultured Bacteroidaceae bacterium | reverse complement strand
ATGAAAATGAAGAACCGCATTATGTGAGTGCCTCAAAAGTAAGAGAAGCCATAAAACAAAGCAGGCTTACAGAAATTCTAGATTTTCTGCCACCTGTAACCAAAGATTTTCTACTGTCGGATGAATCAAAAGAAATCAAAAAGAAAATAAAAACAAGCACTGGAAGACATTGATAATTTGGATTCTGGATTCCGAATTCTGCATTGGAATTGGAAATTGGAAATTGGAAATTGGAAATTTGGAAATTTGGAGTTCAGCATAATCATTAGCTTGATTCCAAGAAACAGCATACTCAGCCTGTAAAATATATTGAATAAGATGATTCAAAATTCGCTTGGCTGAATCAAGCTTCATTTTTTTCTTGATATAAAGAGTAACTAATATCAAAGCACAGTCACTCCTAAATCTATCTGATTTCATGCCCTTAAGTAATACGGTTTCAGCAACTGAAAAAGGTAAAACAGAAAGCATAGCTTTAATATTCTGTAAAGCAATCGGAGAATAGGAATACTTTTTAGTAATTCTCAATCATTCATCTTTAAAATTATCGTAGCAATTTTCACCTTTCAACTTAAAGAAAAAATAATTGAAAGTACTATATAACAGTGCAGTAAAATTACTTTCCGGAAATTTGCTCAAACTTAGCTGCAAAATTTGTTTAGCTTACTTACTCCAGCTCAAAACTATATGCATAAGTAGCCCCCAATGAATACAACAAACTGGCGTTAATGTACAAACTTATTTTAATAGACGTTTACCTAAAATAATCAGCTAAAAACTTTTAACATTTCACTCTCCCTTTACGCTAAATTTTGTACTTTATACTAATCAGCTATCATAATAGCAAGAAGATTTTGATATTTCATTTACATCAGAATATTACAAAAATATGCATACCTAATACAATACCGGTTCAGCATTAACATAAATTTTTGCTAAAATGAAAAAGATAAAACTTTTGCCTACGGTGCAACAGATTATAAACGCTTGATAACAAGTAATTACTAATTTATAGATAAGACCAATTTATTCCACAAATAGAAGATACACCCCTTTTTTGTTTTTGATTAAACAGAGGCGATTCGAGAAATCGCTGTTTTTATCTGGCATAGCTGAAAATTAGGGAAATAAAAAAAAATATAAATAGTTAATGGAAAATTGTCAATTATAAGCTAAGTCATGGCTTCACTGATTGTGAAGCCATATACTTCCATAAACCATTTAGACGCTTCCAAATCTAAAAGATATTGTGAAGGTCGTGTAAAGCTTGGAAACACTGTTCAAACCTTCCAACGTTATAATTAAAATGTAAGAAAAGCAAAAATCTCAATTTCCCGGCATTTTCAATTCCAAAGTATCAATAACTGCACCGTATCCCCCAAAAATTCCCAATCCATTCCGAACATTACTTAGTATAGTAGAAGGAGAGGCAAAAGGATTACCTGCTGAATTTTGCTGCATCTCTATTGACTGCCAGAATTGATAGGTCTGTACATCTATATGACTAATTTTTACTATCACCTTTTGGCCAGCTTTAAACATAAAACGAGTTTGAT
The DNA here is from genome assembly GCA_964421365.1 of uncultured Bacteroidaceae bacterium. Taxonomy (GTDB): domain Bacteria; phylum Bacteroidota; class Bacteroidia; order Bacteroidales; family DYOH01; genus CAYQXT01. Next base: position 911 of record CAYQXT010000484.1, on the reverse strand, counting down.
CGTTCATATCTATTTTTGTAGAATCTCCACCAGCACCTTGCATACCAGTTATTCCATGATAGGTAGGGAATTGAAACTGCCGACCGTTCAAAAGCCGATCGTCTAAAACAGAACGATAGGGATGTAAAAAAACACTATCCTCGTCCAATATCATACTATTAACTCTATAATAATCAATTGTATTAGCATTATCCTGAAAATATACCCAAATATACCCCAGACTATCGTTAAGATATTGAGGTTCCGGTTTAAAGACAAGACTATCTATAGTAACAGGCTCATAAATAGTCGTCTCAGCGATTATAGTATCTCTAAGATAAACCACTTTTAAGTGATAATTCCTACCTATTTTGGCTTTCTTTGTTCCGACATAATAAGCAAATGGGAATTTATCAGGAGTAAAAGTAAAACGAAGCGTATCAATTTCACTTCCATCACTTACAGTAACAAAGGCATTGGTAACAATCAACTTGCCCAGCGAATTCACATCTACCGTTTCAAAATAAGGAGAATTTATGGTTAAAAATACGTAAGGAACCTGCTCATTTTCGATATAAGCCTCTACCACAACATTCTCATCCGGTTTAGGAATAGTTACCGAAATGTCTTTCTCACAGGCAAACAAGAAAAAAACAGGAAATAAAAAAAACATTTTTTTCATCAGAACAATATTAAAAGTCAAAATTACAGAATTTTAATTCTATAGCAAACAAAATCGAATATTTTTATAAATTTGCAAATTCATAAACCATAGTTTTGTAAATAATTCTGTCTGTTAGCTACAAACAATTTTTTCAGTGCAAAAAAATATGTATCCTACACTACCAACAGTAAATAGAGTCCTATTATGAAAAAATATCAAGTACAAGATTGGCTACCAACAAGTCGAAAAGAGATAAAACTTAGGGACT
>CAYQXT010000483.1:0-2469 GCA_964421365.1 uncultured Bacteroidaceae bacterium | reverse complement strand
ATATGCTTTCAGAAAAAGATAAAAGGTTATATGTTGCTGTTGAAGCAATCAAACTTTCTCAGGGAGGAATTGTTTATCTCTCAACACTAGTTGGTTGTTCAAGGAGCGTCATCCATAAGGGGCTGAAAGAATTAAAAGGGATAGAGATTCTTCCTGAAAATCGAATTAGAAAAAAAGGGGGTGGAAGAAAGACATCCATAGAAACAATTCCTAATATCAATGAAATTTTCCTCCAGGTGATCGATAATTCTAAGTACCTAAGCATAAAAAAACTGGTATATATGAAATACTCTACAGATACCAAATACATTTGAATGATTAAATTTAGCATAACTTAAAATACAAGATTAATTATGCTTAGGTACTTAGTACTCTATATCCAATTAATGATTGTTATATTATCAGTAATCCAAAAGGTTATCCCCAAGAACAAAATGTTAAGTTTGACCCTGAGTTTACTCTGGATTTAAGTTTAAAAGGTGAGTCAAAACATAAAGTACCTACATTCCGCACCTATAATTTCAAATTTAGGTATTTTATAATCAGCACCCTACAAAACTAATATTTCAAGGAAAATACCATCGCTGCTCATATCGAAACAGGTTCAATGCAAGCGCCAGCATTCTATCGAAGTCAAAATTTAGATCATCTCGGCTTAGTGGCTGCGCTTTATGAGGAACTGGGCATTAGCAAGCTCATTGATAGGCTAATCCCTCAAGACCTTGAGCAGCGTCACGTTTCAATCGGTCAGGCCGTGAAGGCTATGGTGATTAATGGCTTGGGGTTTACCCAAAGCCCCTTGTATCTAACGCCACACTTTTTTGAAAATAAACCCGTTGAGCGTCTGATTGCACCCGATATTAAAGCGGAACATCTCAATGATACCACTCTCGGTCGGGCGATGGATGCCATTTTTGATCACGGTGTCAGTGAACTCTTTGCACAAATATCTATGAAAACCGTACGAACACTGGGCTTGGAGTGCCTCATTGCTCATCTTGATAGCAGCGGTTTTCATACCGACGGGGTTTATAATAGCAACGATGAGCCAAAAGAGGGCGTGGTTCAGATCACCAAAGGTTATAGCCGTGACCATCGACCCGATTTAAACCAGATTGGGCTACAATTGATTTGTGAACATCAGGCAGGCATCCCGCTGTTGATGGAGCCTCTCAGTGGCAACAGCGTCGATAAAGAGAGCTTTCATTATTTAATTAAAAACCATATAGGACAGTTAAAAAAGGATGTCGGGCTGGAATACCTGATTGCCGACAGTGCGTTATATACCACGAAAATACTACAAGAAATGGCTGATTGCCTGTGGATTACTCGTGTCCCTGCAACCCTTAAGCTCACTCATGAGATGATTGATGCCATTGTTCCTGAGTTAATGGAAACACCTGATGAAAAAAGTGTCAGAAGCCTTTGCTGTCGCTACGCGGGGATAAATCAACGTTGGCTGGTCATCTATTCACCAGAATCAAGACAGCGTGCAACTAAAACCATCAATAAACAATGGTTAAAACAGACTACCGCTTTGCATAAATCTTTTCAAAAGCTCTGTCTCCAAAACTTTAGCTGTCAGGAAGACGCAGAGAAAGCCTTGAAAAAATTCGAGGAAAAAGAAACGCTTATAGAAATAGTTGCGGAACCTATCGCCAAAATAGCCCGTTATAAAACCTCAGGTCGCCCCAAAAAAAACCAGCAACCAGACTCTTATGATTATCAGATTCGCGGCTCTGTCATGACTTTGCTAGAACCGCGCCAAAAGCGAATTCAACGCAAAAGTTGCTCTATTTTAGCGACCAACCAACTCGACAGTGAGCAATTACCCGATGCTGAAGTGATGGAGTTGTACAAAAGCCAGCAAAAAGTAGAGCGTGGTTTCAGGTTCATGAAAGACCCTTTGTTTATGGCATCAAGTTTATTCTTAAAATCCGCCAAGCGCATGATGGTTTTAATGATGATAATGACCTTGTGTTTACTGCTATACGCGGCATTAGAGTACCGAATTCGCCAGTCACTCCAGCAGGCGGAAAAAACCTTTCCGGATCAAAAAGGGCATGAAATCACTAACCCAACTGCACGCTGGGTATTTCAGTTTTTTAGCGGCATTCATGTTTTACTGTTACCTGACTCTCAATCCCTTGTTTTAAATATGAATTTTCACCATCTTTTACTCTTAAAGCTGTTAGGCGAAAAATACGAGAAATTATATTCAGAAAGTGGTTAGTTTGGGGTGCGGAATATAGGATATGATAACGTTTATATTCATTCGATTTTTGAATCAAAGTTAACGATTTAGCAGGGAAAAACCATTGCCAACCTAATTCTTTGTTTGCATTTTTGTATTTATCGCTTAAACAATTTGGTAAGAACACCCCAGAATACCCATTTTTTAAATCTTGATCATGCTGATTTGAAACCTGTTCAATTTGTTTGATTATTTCGAGTATGATTGAATTCGGC
>CAYQXT010000482.1:0-2472 GCA_964421365.1 uncultured Bacteroidaceae bacterium | reverse complement strand
CCTATCGCATGGTGTAGTTTGGCATTAGGCAAACTCGACAAAGCCGAGAAATACCTGAATAAAATGATTAAGAAAGCACCCAATAAGCACGATTATATGAACCTTGGGCATGTATTTCTTATTGCCGGAAAAATAAAAGAAGCCATCGAATATTACCACAAAAGTATTAATCAGTTTGATAATGATTATGTAGCTTTTTTGGAAGAAATGGAATATGATTTTAAGATACTGAAAAAGCATGGGGTTGATATATATAAAATTAAATTGATAGAAGATTTTCTCTATTTTGAAGAAGGGGAAAATGAAGATTGAAAATTATTTTTGTTGTATCTATTTTTCTTTTACTTTTGTAATTTAGAATTAATATAAATAATGGCACGGATAATTGCAATAGATTACGGAAAAAAGAGAACAGGGATAGCCGTTACAGACCCCAATCAGATAATCGCTAACGGATTAACAACTATTGAAACAAAAGAAATTTTCAGCTTTTTAAGTGAATATCTGGGTAAGGAAGAAGTAGAGCGTCTGGTAGTCGGGTATGCCCGACAAACAGACGGTTCGGACTCCGAATCAATGAAATACATACAGCCATTTGTGAATCGCCTAAAGAAATTATATCCAGATTTATCCATTGATTTATACGATGAGCGTTATACCTCAAAGATGGCTGAATTTACATTAAATCAGATGGGGGCAATGTCAAAAGCCCGAAAGAATAAAGGAATTATTGATATGATGAGTGCCACCATATTATTACAGAGTTTTTTAGAATCCCGTTTATACCAATCAAGAAAATAGAAAGATGATTTTACCCATAACAATATACGGTAATCCTGTTTTACGAAGAGTAACGGATGATATCGACAAGGAGTATCCAAATCTGCAACAGTTAATCAGCGATATGTATGAAACCATGTATTCTTCGGATGGAGTAGGACTGGCTGCTCCACAGATAGATAAATCCATACGCGTCTTCATTATCGATGCATCGCCTATGGTCGAGGATGACCCTACGCTTGAAGGTTTTAAGCGCACTTTTATTAATGCCTACATCGTTGAAGAAGAGGGTGAATTGTGGTCTTTTAACGAAGGTTGTCTGAGTATTCCGGGCATACGAGAAGACGTAAACCGACCCGAAAAAATAACTATCCAGTATTATGATGAAGAGTGGAACTTTAAAGAGGAAGTTTTAGAAGGTGTGAAAGCACGAATTATCCAGCATGAATACGATCATTTAGATGGAATCTTATTTACCGATAAAATTGCTCCCATTCGTAAAAGGCTACTAAAAAATAAGTTAACTGCAATGTCAAAGGGCAAATTCAAAGCCGATTATAAAGTAAAAATACCCCGGAAGAGGATTAAAAATTAGGATAAATGACGCTCGTAGGTGAGCTATCGCTCATACTACAAGGTCATTTTTTAAATTACTAATTCTGTACTAAGCAATGGTGAATTATTAATTTTTTATTTTTATTTATTTACTCTTATTTTGGTATTTATATTTGGCAAAAACCAAATAAAAAGTAGCGAAAATATTTACCAGATAATTGAGCCACAAAGGCCATTGGTATGTACCTCTTTGAAAATCGCCGTAGGCAATATAGATAAAGGTAAAAAGTACGCCAAAAGACCACATGAGTAAAAACGGCCAGTTGAAACTTGATACATCTTTCGAACGCCATGTTTGTACTACCTGTGGAATAACGCCTATGCTCAAAATAATATTTCCAAACCATCCTAAAAGTTCTATTGCTGTCATATTCTTTAAATTTGGGGACTAAGTTAGATATAAAAAGTTATAAGCAATGGTGAAATATTAATTGTGAATTGTTAATTCTGCTTAGCGCCAAAGAATAGTTCGTTCTCACAATATCAATAGTCCGTTATATTTTTATAAATACCTTAAAATGATGACTTTGCCAAAGTTTAACGAAGTATTGAATATAATATACAAATAAATATGTCAAGATGCTAACTCTGAATTTACTTAATTGATACGCATTTTATTGATAAAATTTAATATACTAATTACATATACTATGTTGTTAATAAGATAGTTAATTGTTTTTATTTATCTTATTTTTTGATAAAGAATAAGCGCTTTTTGCGGTCTCAAATTTAAAATACCAACATTTGGGGATTTTATGGTCTTTATTTCTTGTATAGTTTTGCACCAAATTAAAAACTAAAGAATAAATTATTATGAAATCTTTAAAATCTATTATTTTTGTATTAACATTGATTATTCTTATTGAACCATTAATTTATGGACAAGAAAATAATATCTCTGAGAATTCCAGTTTATCATTTGGAGGATATGGCTCGGTTGATTTTTCAAAAGGGCTGGGAAGTAATATGCCGGAAGAATTAGATGTACACCGAATTGTTTTAACTACTGAGTATTCCTTTTCGGATAAAACACGCTTTTTTGGCGAACTGGAATTTGAACATATCTTTGAAGTAGGG
>CAYQXT010000481.1:0-2480 GCA_964421365.1 uncultured Bacteroidaceae bacterium | reverse complement strand
CACCCAAGCCTGATTTAATTTTATAAAAATCTTTTGGTAATTTTTCCAACACAACGACCTTCCTATACTCAAAAGCACGTCCTATCTCCGATTGACGGGGCTTAAACTCTCTCCTATTTGCAAGTATTTCATCCCCACCAAAAATGGCTGTTTGAACCAGTAAACCATTGCTTGATTTATTCTCAAAAAAGATATACACAGAGCCAATTATAGACTCCGTGTATTTCACAATTTCCGAGAGTAAATCATCTGAAAAAGCTTCAAAATCATCATAATGCTCTCTTAAAATTTGACTTATCTGAGCAATACCATGAGAAATCCATGATTCCTCACGCTCAATTTTTTGTCTTTTTTGCTCCTCAATCAAAGAGCGGGATAAATTTTTGCTCATATTAATGAGTACCTCACCAATAACGTCCTTTTCTGATAATTTTTCCAACTTAACAGCAAAATTTCCATTTCCAATTTCATCGGCGAATATTGCCATTTTCCGAAGACCTGACACCAACTTATTAACAGAAATACCTATCTGAGCAATCTCATCTTTACCTTTAACTTTCAAGATCTTAGCTTTAAGTATATCTCCTTCACTTAGAGAATAGAGCACCCCGGTAGCATCTTCCAGTGGCGTACTAATTTGTCGCGCTGTGTACCACACGATAAAAACAATAATCAACATACCTAATACACCAATGAAAATTGAAATAACCAAATTACGCTGAACCTGTGAATAAATGACATTGAGCGGAACTGCAATTCCTATTGCCCAAGGCGTATTAATTTGGTCTAAAAGAATCGGAACAAAAGAAATAAAATACTTAACTCCATTAACATCCTTATAATCAGTAGAAAATTTAATCCCTCTCTTAATTTTATCAAGTAATTGAAATTTTTCCTCTAAATCAGGATACTCAGAAACGATAGAAGTGGTGAGCTTAGATTGATCGGGATGAGCGACAATAGTACCATTATTACTCAGCATAAATGAAAAACTCTCGGGAAAAGGCTTAACTTTTTCATTAATTTCCTGAAATCTTTCCATGGAGATATCTACTCCTGCCAAACCAATAAATTTTCCGGCAGAATTAAGCAAAGGAACAGCAATACTAGCCATAAAAACAGAGTCCTCAGGCTTTCCTGTATAAGAATCGCGATAAGGATTGGTAAGAAGTTCAATCTTTTTTGATTTGGCCAGATAGTACAAACTAGATTTATCATCCCTTTCCATATCCTTCTTTTTACGCAAAATCCGGAAAGATTTTCCTACCCTATAATATCCATACTGTAATCTCCCATAATCTTTCTTATACGAACTATCAATGTCCGAATACTCAAAAGAAGTAGCAAAAGCTAAGAAATCAGGATTAGATTCCAGAATATGCTTTTGTGCCTCTAAGAACATAGGAAGCCATAATTTACTGGGAAGCATCCAATTCTCCTCAAATATCCTTGATACACCACGTGTTAGTGATAATTTAGCATCTAAATCAGCCTTGATTAAATTCGCATATTTTTGAGCTTCGCTCCCGGCAAAGCGTTTTGCTCCATGATAAGCTATTTTTGACAAATTAATGCTTACAAAGCCTATGGCTGCCAAATAAATAAAAATAGAGACTGATAGTATATATACAAGTAATTTTGTTCTTATGTTCATAGGTTTTTTCTTTATAATTACCACATAAATAAATAGTTATACTAATAAAACGATAACAAGATTAACTACCCAAGCAGAACGAAATTCTTAATTCGGAATAGAAAGACGCTGCAAAGTACAACTAAATTAAACATTTTAATCAAAAATAGTGCATTTTTTTGATTTAATACACATCAAGCACAAAAAAGAATAAATCAACATTCGTAAAATAAAGTTTACCACCCGCAAAAATAAAATAAAAAAAAATACTTGTTTATATTTATTCTAAATAAAAATTCCTATTTTTGCCTACAACAAATTAAGCACCCTAAAATTTCAAGAATGGTATGCGCAGACACTAAAGAAACAGTTAAACAGATATTTGTAAATTTCCTTGAGAAAAAAGGCTATCGAAAAACGCCAGAAAGATTTGCCATTTTAGAGGAAATCTATTCTCGCGAAGGACATTTTGATATTGAATCACTCTATATTTTCATGAAAAATAAAAATTATAGAGTAAGTAGAGCTACACTCTATAACACAATAGATTTATTACTAGAATGCAACTTAGTATTACGCCACCAATTTGGCAAAAATATAGCCCAATTTGAAAAAGCTTACGAGTGTAAACAACACGATCACATGATTTGCACCGAATGTGGCAAAGTAATTGAATTTTGCGATCCACGTATTCAAGAAATCCAAAATACCGTAACCGAATTAATGAAATTTGATGTTTCCTATCATTCTTTATACTTTTACGGCCTCTGTGAAGAGTGCAGAAATAAAAATAACTAATTAATTCTGAAAAAATTATGAAAATAGATGTAGTTTTAGGGCTACAATG
>CAYQXT010000480.1:0-2489 GCA_964421365.1 uncultured Bacteroidaceae bacterium | reverse complement strand
GAGTTCCGTACCTACACTCTTTTTTTGCCTGTTTTTGTAGCCCTTTGGCTTCACCGAGCTACCGCTACAATCCCTTGCGCATCGCGTTTTAAGCAAGGGCTTAGTTTAGAGCTGAGCCTTTGTTTTTATACCCAACCGTTTCTAAAAATTGTAAATGCTTTCTGATAACTTACTGATGTTCTGAAACAAACAAAAGTAAGTATAGAAAATGCGATTTATTTTTCACAAATTTTCATCTAATTTTATGAACTTTCTGAATATTAACCAATAAAAAAATACCATGTCAGGAAGTCCTATCATTTGTTATCTTTGTTTTTTTTATTCACAAAAAAAATGAAGCGAATAGGTATTATCTCAGATACTCACGGGTTTTTATCTGACGAAATTTTTGATTTTTTAAAAGATTCAGATGAAATTTGGCACTCCGGAGATATTGGCTCGGTAGAAGTTATTGAAAAATTGCAATCTTTTAAGCTGCTACGAGCAGTTTACGGCAATATCGATGGACAGGATATTAGGGCATTCATGCCAAAACATCAGCATTTTGTGCTGGAGGGTGCAAATATTTGGATAACACATATTGGTGGTTATCCGGGTAAATATGATAAAAGCGTTCGTGAGGATATTCCGAAATATTCGCCGGATTTGTTTGTTTGCGGACATTCACATATTTTAAAAGTTATGTACGACCACAAGAATAACTTGCTGCACATTAATCCGGGCGCTTTTGGTCTGTCTGGCTTTCACCAAAAACGTACGGCCATTCGATTTGTAATCGACAACAGAAATTTTAAATACCTGAAAGTATTGGAATTATCTAAGTATAAAAAATAGTAGAAACATGAAACAAAAAAATTTGATGTGGCAGATGTTGCCCGGATTTATTCCTTTGTTTATTTACATTCTTGCCGATGAAATTTGGGGCACAAAAATAGGTTTGATTGTAGCTGTTGTTGTTGGTATAGGCGAATTGTTGTTTTATCTGATAAAAGACAAAAAAATCGACAAGTTTATTCTGTTCGACACTATGCTTTTAGTTACTTTGGGCGGAATATCGTTTGCTTTCGATAATGACGTGTTTTTTAAATTGAAGCCCGCTTTAATGGGATTAATAGGCTCTATTTTATTAGGTTTGTCCGCTTTTACTCCGAGAAATTTAGTACTTGGAATGTCGAAAAGATATTTAAAAAATGTTGAATTTAACGAAGCACAACAAAAAGAAATGCAGCGCAGTTTGCGAAAGATTTTTTACGTTTTTACTGCTTATACTGCTTTGGTATTTTATTCCGTGTGGTTTATGAGCGATACCGCATGGGCATTTGTAAGCGGAGGTTTGTTCTACATTGTTTTCGGACTTTATTTTGTAGAGGAGTTGATAAAAAGCAAAATTCGTATGAAAAAACACAGGGTTGGGCAAAGTTGAGAACATTGAATGACAGAGCGGTCAAAGTTTGAAACTTTGACTAACAGCAGTCATTTCTTTTAGACGTTTCCAAGTAATTGAGGCCACGTTGGAAAGTCGTGGCTACTGACAAAAACGTTTCCAAGATGCCGATAAGCACTTGGAAACGTTTGACTATGTATTTTGAAAGCGGTTGCGTATCAGTCGCGTTTGTATTCTAATCTTCGCCCTACAATTGCCTGATTTACCGTATTATCTTGATAAACAATTTGGCCGTTTACAATGGTCATATAAACTTTTGTGGAAAATTGAGTCTCTTCGAGGGGCGACCAGCCACATTTATACAGAATATTTTTTTTAGAGACCTGATTTTTTGCCTCTAAATCCACCACAGTTAAATCGGCAAAATAGCCTTCGCGAATGAATCCGCGTTCCTTAATTTTAAAGCGAATCGCCGGGTTATGGCACATTTTTTCTACTATTTTCCCTATTGAAATCTCGCCTTTTTTGTAAAATTCGAGCATTACGGGCAAGGAATGCTGAACCATTGGTGCACCCGAAGGCGCATTCCAGTAATTTTGCTGCTTTTCCTGCCAGGTGTGCGGCGCATGGTCGGTGGCAATAATATCTATACGGTCATCCAGCATTGCTTTAAACAATACTTTGCGGTCGTTCTCTGTTTTTATGGCAGGATTCCATTTTATTAGTGTGCCTTTTTTATCATAATAGGTATCGTTAAACCACAAATGATGCACACAAACTTCTGCGGTTATTTTTTTATCCTTTAGTGGTATATCGTTGGTGAAAAAATCGGTTTCACAAGCTGTAGAAAGATGCAAAACGTGCAAATCGGCCTCATATTCTTTTGCCAGATTGATTGCCAGAGCAGAAGACAGTCGGCAGGCTTCTGCACTCCGAATTTTAGGATGATATTTTATAGGCATTTCTTCGCCATACTTGTCTCTGAAAATACTCAGGTTCTTGTGAATAGTCGTTTCGTCTTCGCAATGGGTAGCCACAAGTAGCGGACTTTCCTTGAAAATTCGGCGCAAAACTTGCTCATCATCCACCAGCATATTGCCGGTAG
>CAYQXT010000479.1:0-2490 GCA_964421365.1 uncultured Bacteroidaceae bacterium | reverse complement strand
GCCATGATGGCTTTTTTCGACAAACACCATTTAGTGATGTCGGCTAATTTTCACGGAGGAACAGAGGTGGTCAACTATCCTTGGGACACATACAGCAAAAGACACCCCGATGATGCTTGGTATCAATACGTTTCGCGGATATATGCCGACACTGCCCATGCACACAGCACCTCCTACATGACACAATACGATTACGGTATTACCGATGGTTACGACTGGTATGTAGCTTACGGTACCCGACAGGATTATGCCAATTACTATGCCCATTGTCGTGAAGTAACCATTGAATTGAGCTATACAAAAATGCTACCGGCAAGTAGTTTGCCCGAATACTGGAAATATAACTACCGCTCGTTTCTCTATTATATGGCGCAGGCTCAGTGGGGCTTCAGAGGCCGGCTTATTGACAAAAATACCCAGCAAGGTATCAAAGGGGAAATATATCTTATCAACCACGATGTAGATAACTCCTTTGTTGTTTCGGATAAAAAAGGGTATTTCTTTCGCCCTGCTTCGCCCGGAACTTATATGGCTGTAGCTATTGCAGATGGTTATAAATCAGATACAATTAAAAACATCTCACTGAGTAACAACCAGATTACAAATATAGAATTCCACTTAGAACAAGGCGACACAGGTATAGAAAATCATACTAAGTCTATACAGACTTATCCGAATCCATTTATAAACAGCCTGAAAGTAAAAATTCCGAATAAAAATATAGTTAAAATGGAGATTCTGAATCTTAGTGGTAAAATCGTCTTTGAAAAGAACCTTCATCAGGAAGACTATATATTAATAGATACAAGGAATTTAGTTTCAGGCCTCTATTTATTAAGATTGAAAAGTAATAAAACTATATTACTAAGTAAAATTATTAAAATTTAGCCGAATTATTTCAATTAATTAAAATCTTACTTATCTTTGCAGTTAGCTTATCTTTTAGCCCATGAATTGTTTAATTATCGATGATGATACTTTAGCCCGCAGCGTTATTTCAAAATTCGTTGAAAAAACTAATTTTTTGACACTTTCCGGTACTTTCCCCAGTGCAGTAGATGCTTTGGCACTTTTGAACACAGAGAATGATATAGATTTACTCTTTTTGGATGTAGAAATGCCGGAAATGACTGGTATTGATTTGATTTCCAGCATTCACAAACTTCCAATGGTCATAATCATGTCGGCCAAAGGGAAATATGCTCTAAATGCCTTTGAATACGATGTGATCGACTACCTACTAAAACCATACACTTATGCGAGATTTATAAAAGCAGTAAGTAAAGCCTACGAAATTTTCAAGCAACAGCATATAGAAGAAACGGGCGAAGAATCTTTTTTCATAAAAAATAGTTCCAGTATTATCCGACTCAAATACACAGAAATAATATGGATTGAAGCCTTAGAAAATTATGTAAAAATACATACCATGGATGAAGATTTCACCGTTCATTTAACCATGAAATCTATTGAAGAACACCTACCTGCATCCCTATTTATCCGGGTGCACCGTTCGCATATCGTTAATCTGAAAAAAATAAAATTAATTAAAGAAAATGTAATTATAATTAATACCAACAAAAAAAAACTGCAAATACCGATTGCCCGTTCTTATCGCACTAGCCTTTACGAAAAACTTAATTTATTAAAATAGAAGAAGACTCACCCGATGACTTATAGTCATCGGGTGAATAAAAACATTGACAACTCTTATCAAATGGTGAAAAAGTCAAATACTCTTGAAAAATGAAAGAACTTTTTAATGCTCTTCAAAAATATAATACTTGGAACGGCAATAAATTTAGCACCGGCTTTGAAGGAACAGACTATTTATTGAAAATAAATATCTTGGTAATAAGCTAATTAAAGTACTCGTAGGTCAGCGTAGAGCAGGGAAGAACTTTATTATGAGACAATTAATTGTAAAAAGAAAAGCACACCCCAATAATATTTTTTATCTGAATAAAAAATATTTAGCCTTTGATAAAATAAAAAGCGCAAACGAAATAAACGAAATCTTTAATCTATACAAGCAAAAAATAAACCCCACTGGGAAAATATATATATTTATTGATGAAGTACAGAATATAAAAGAGTGGGAAAAATTTGAGAATTCCTATTCTCAAATTTTTACCGATAATTACGAACTTTTCATAAATGGTTCTAATTCAAAATTATTATCAGGTGAATTGGCTACATTATTATCCGGAATAAAATAAAAGACATTGCTTTACTGAAAGATATTTTTATATTCTTACTAACAAATATCGGTAACCTAATATCCATTATGGTATTATTAAATACTTTAAAAGCAAACAAAGAAAGACAAATTATGAAACGATAGCTTCTTATCTCGGATATTTGCAAGATACTTTTGTTATTCACAGTTTTAAGCGATATAATATTAGAGGAAAACAAACTTTAGGTGGAGATAGAAAACCTAAATTCAAGAAGTAAATGCAACTTATCGGAGGCTAAAAATAAATATTT
>CAYQXT010000478.1:0-2499 GCA_964421365.1 uncultured Bacteroidaceae bacterium | reverse complement strand
CAAGTCCGTAGGACGACCCTATTGTTAGCCCATAATTTTAATTATGGGAATTATTGTCCGATAAAATTTGTATCTTTATGCATATCTTTAGTTATTTATTTTTAGATAAATTTTCCAAAGACAAAGATAATAGTGAGGGGCGATTATTCAAACCTCACTTTTTTTTATTTTTAAATTTTTATCGGACAACATTGTTTTGTAAATAAACATTTATATGGCTATTTTGCTATCTAAAACCAGTAGTTTGAATGGATACCGACAGTGTACTCTTAAAATCTCGTGCTGAGTAAAATCTTCCACTCCGGCCATAGCCTGTCAAACTTATTTTTTCCAAGCCAAAAAATATACTTTGTAGTAATATATGCGGTCTCGGAAAATTCATAGTGAAAGGTGTAACTGCCTGACTCTATCTATCTCTCTGTTGCAGCTACTCGAGCTAAAAATGTAGGATAAAAAGCGAAAGCACTACATAAGTATAAGGATTGCCTTTGGTGCTCCATCCATTGAAATACTTTGCTTATGTAGATTTGGTGTTTCACTTTGGTTTATTTTTTTCAGCAGTAAAGAAATTAAATAGTTTAATTACTTGCAAATAATTTTATGTGTGTGTTTTGACAATTTTACAAATTTGGTAATAAGTTAGCGGTATTCAGCGGTAAAATTTGTATCTCGCAAAGCCACCAAGTCACTATGTTTGTAGATTAAATTAGTACAACAACCCATTCGCACTAATCATCTAAACACCAATATATTATAAAGGTGATAAAAAATATTAATTTTCATTTTTTTATCAGATTTAGCTTAAAAAAAGAAGCTTCCAAGTGCAAGCTCGTTGAAAGGTAGAAGTATAGAAAATTTCTACGCTTAACACGAGTAAACTGGCCATTCACATTTTACCATTCACAATTATAAATTAGTCCCAGACAAATTTCCAAGTACCGTCTTTTTGTTTTTTCCATATAGTATGAAAAATTCCGGCAGACTGATGCTCATTTCCGAGCGAATCAGTAAGTTTAAAGCTATATTTACCATAGGAATAGCCTAAATCGCCTGATACTGATGCATCCACGAAATCGGCTTTCCATTGTAACTGAATATGCTGTTTTGGTTGATTCTTATAAAAATTAGTTATATTTTGTTTTCCAAAAATAAGCGTATCGCCTAAATATTTAACGGCATCTTCTGCCGCATAAAAAGAGAATCCGGCAGCCACTCCTTTTTCTGCTACCATCAGGTTAAAAGCTATTTCGGTTGCTTCTATCCCTTTAATGGCTTCTTGCTGCTTATTGGTGCAAGCCGTTGTAAAAAATACAATACTCAATAAACTCCAAAGGTATTTCATCTTTTCTTTCTTTAAATTGTTCAAAAGATACTATTAAAATTCTTTTTTTTTAGTAAAATTGCATAAAAATTATAAAATGATACCCTATTTAAATTTACTCAATCATATACTTACTTCCGGAGTAGAAAAAGGCGACCGCACTGGTACCGGAACGCTAAGTACTTTTGGCTATCAGATGCGTTTTAATTTGCAAAAAGGATTTCCGCTGCTAACCACCAAAAAGATGCACTTAAAGTCAATTATTCACGAATTACTCTGGTTTATTCAAGGAAGTACTAATGTTAAATACCTGCAAGATAATGGAGTGCGTATCTGGAATGAATGGGCAGACAAGAATGGCGAATTAGGCAGAATCTATGGCTATCAGTGGCGTTCGTGGACAACTCCAGACAATGGTCATATCGATCAATTGCAGCAAGTAATCAAAAGTCTGAAAGAAAATCCCGATTCGCGCCGGCACATTGTAAGTGCATGGAATGTGGGTGATTTAGATAAAATGAATTTGCCTCCTTGCCACATTTTATTTCAGTTTTACGTGGCCAATAGAAAACTTTCTTGCCAATTATACCAACGGAGTGCCGATAGTTTTCTTGGTGTACCTTTCAATATAGCCTCTTATGCCCTATTAACAATGATAATAGCTCAAGTAACAGGCTTAGAAGCTTATGAATTTGTTCATACATTGGGCGATGCACATGTTTACCTAAATCATATACCGCAAGTTAAAACTCAGCTCGAACGAAAACCTTATGCTTTACCAAAGCTAAAAATTAATCCAGCCATTAAAAATATTGATAATTTCCGGTATAAAGATTTTGAGATAGCCAATTATCAGGCACATCCACATATAAAAGGCAATATTTCGGTTTGAAGATTAAATTAACAATTCGCTAAATTTTTAGTAAATACCTAAAATAAAATTGCAAATGTTCAACAAACTAATGAGAATAATTTTTTTTTTTTCAAAAAAAGAGTATCTTAGACAGTAAATTTTAATAAAAAAATCATGCATCTATCACTACGCCAGAAAATAGTATATATCAGCTTAGGTACCACTATTCTTATTTATATTATTTCCTTCTCGTATATTCTTGTCAACCTGAAAGAAAACAGCAAAAGAGATGCAGAACAAATTGTAAAATCTCAGGCACGTTTAT
>CAYQXT010000477.1:0-2502 GCA_964421365.1 uncultured Bacteroidaceae bacterium | reverse complement strand
ATTTTGTTTTGATTGGTCTCTTCCAGCATTTTCTCTATCTCTTCAATTCTTTTGGGCACTGTAATTGTTGATATATGAACCCTCGAACCAGATTCGTCTAAAGCATCTATCGCTTTATCCGGTAAATGTCGGTCGCTTATATATCGGTCGCTTAGCATAACACAGGCTTTCAATGCATCATCTGTATAATTAACATTATGATGATCTTCATAGCGTTCTTTTATATTTTGTAGAATTTCAAGTGTTTCTTCCGGGCTGGTTGGATCTACCAGAATTTTCTGAAAGCGGCGTTCTAGTGCTCCGTCCTTTTCAATGTGCATTCGGTATTCGTCCAGAGTGGTAGCGCCTATACATTGAATTTCTCCACGAGCTAAGGCCGGTTTTAACATATTGGCCGCATCCAGCGAACCACTTGCTCCACCTGCGCCAACAATCGTATGAATTTCGTCTATGAAGAGCACCACATTATTTGTATTAGCCAATTCATTCAGAATTGATTTCATCCGTTCCTCAAATTGCCCGCGGTATTTTGTTCCCGCAACAATCGAGGCTAAATCAAGGCTCACAATCCGTTTATCAAATAATACCCGCGATACCTTTCTTTGTACGATACGTAAGGCTATTCCCTCTACAATTGCTGATTTACCTACTCCGGGGTCACCAATTAAGACAGGATTATTCTTTTTCCTGCGGCTCAATATCTGAACCACTCGTTCTATTTCTCTATCCCTGCCCACAATTGGGTCTAAACGACCTTCTTCGGCTGCGGTAGTTAAATCAATTCCAAAATTGTCTAACACAGGGGTTTCCGAATTCGATTGACCTTTATTTGCTGGTTTTGGTGGAAGAGAGGAAAGTCGGCCGCCTTCATCATCGTCATCATCGTCATCATCATCGTCTTCTGCAGACATTTCCGGGCTTTGATTCAAGGTTTTCTCAAAATCAACTTCTTTCTTAAATATCGAATAATCTATATTAAACAGTTCGTCAAGAAATTTTGTTACCATATTCTCTTTATCGCTTAGGATGGCTAATAATAGATGTTCTGTATCGGCTGATGTATCACCGAACGATCTGGCCTCAAGATAAATGAGCTTTAGAATCCGTTCTGTTGATTTTAATAATGGAATATTATCTGCATCTTCAATTGCCGTAGGATTAGGGCTGTGAAGTTTTGTATCAATATAGTCCTTTAATTGCTCAAAATCAGCGTCCAAACTTTTTAATATTTCAAGTCCTAGTCCATCACCTTCCCGTAGAATTCCTAAAAATAGGTGTTCTGGGGCTATAAATTTATTTCCCAGACGAACAGCTTCCTCTCGGCTATAGTCTAGTACATCATTAATTCGTTGCGAAAATTTTGCGTCCATATAATAGTGTTCTTAAAAGTCAAAATTAATACTTTTTTTAGGATTGTCGAAAAATATTTACCTAATAATTCTTTTAATTCATTTTGTACACAAAATCTAATCCTTTCATTGCCATCCTGACAAAAAGTCGGATTCTACTTTTTTTTTGTATTTGAAATTTAGTTTATTTCATAGAAACTAAAGAGATATTATAGTTGTATAGTGGTTATAAAAAATTTCGGAAAAGTATCAATAAAATTTAATCGGAAATATTCCATAAGAATCATTACGGATAAGCTTATAACTAAAGTTTTGCTTTCGTAAATAATGATTTATACAATGCCTGATTAGTAACGGCATTTATGCCATTTTATTTATGGAAAACGATAGAAAAACGGTGCAATTACAGCTTTCTCAATGCGCTCTTCCTTCATGCATCGAAAAAAGTAAGTTTTGAAAATGAGTAAAAGCTTAAATAATGCCGAATTTTGTCCTACTGTATAAAAATTTTGAATTTTATTTAGCTTGTAATTGCAGCGTTTGGATTAGGCTGCATTTTAACTTCGGTATAAATGCCGGAGCTTATCATGCAGGAGTGAGAATATAAAAACATTTGGAATTATTCTTATATTATTTTGATTTTTAGAAAATTATATTAAAATTTGTAAGCTGAATTTATTTTATGATGAGCTTAGAAAAAGTGTTTTTATCTCCTGCGAAACTTCTGTTACTAATTCAGTTCTTCGATAGGTTTATGGACAATGGATAATCCCCAAACCAGTAAAAAATTAAGCATAAGATCTTGATCAGAAAATTATGAAAAAAAATTCGTAAGTCTCAAAAATTATTTATACTTTAGATTTTATTTTTAAAGAAAAAAAATGACTCATAATCTTTTAATTATGAGTTTTTTATTAGACAAGACAAGCTAAAATTATGGCAGAAGGAGAAAGAATAGTAAAAATTGACATTGAAAAGGAAATGAAAGCCGCTTATATCGATTATTCGATGTCGGTAATTGTGGCAAGAGCCTTACCCGATGTACGAGACGGTTTTAAACCCGTGCATCGGCGAGTTTTATATGGTATGTTTGATTTAGGACTTAGTGCTGGGTCATCCTATAAAAAATCAGCTAGAATAGTTGGAGAAGTAC
>CAYQXT010000476.1:207-2516 GCA_964421365.1 uncultured Bacteroidaceae bacterium | reverse complement strand
TTTTACAAGAGTGGAACAACTCTTCTTGGCAACTTCGTGTCGCACTGGGTTAAATTGCATAAAGGTACCTAAACCGCCACTTGTTCAATTAGCTTTTTATGTTAGCTATGATTCATGAGAGCGATGATCAAACCATAATCGCCTTTAAGAACCAAAATTAATTTTGGTTCTTTCACATAAACCTATCAAATAAACTCAAAATGTGACAAGCTTTTTTTATCCAAATAACTTTAGAATGGTTTACGTTCTTGCGCACCGTGCTTAACATAAAGTATTTGAACCGTCTTTTCTTCAATACGAAAAATTATCCGATAGTCACCGAAAATTAGATGTCTGATTTCAAAATCATAAAACTGATTTTCATCGGCAATGGGACAGCGGGTAGGAAATTCATCTAATGTGTAAATTTTTTGTTCAATTTCTTGATACCACTTTATTGCGTGAGTGACAGAATCCTCGGCAATCCGTTCGACATAATATTCAATTTCATCGATGACCGAGAGAGGTATATTGACTTTAAATTTTGGCATCGGGATATTGATTCGCTAAACGCTTCCTTAAAATTTTGAAGGCTTCATCAGCAAGGATGGCTTCCCCCTCGTCGTGTGCTTGGGCAGCACTGGCTATTTTCTTTAGCGTGCCGAGTAAATGCGTCATTTCTTCATAGGCTCTCGCATCTTGAATGACGACGGCAGCTTTTCCGTTGACGGTCAATATTTCGGGTAGTCCAGTTTCTTTAAGTCGTTTGATATGTTCAGCCGGTTTGCGACTGAAATCCGAAACGGGGTGTATAGCATCCATTGAGAACATGACATCACCTCTAAACAGATAATTAACAGATAATTAACAGTTTAGAGGGCTTTTGATTCTTTCGCAACCTTGTAAATGACAAGGTTTAAGTTCCAAAATCGATCCCGAAAACCGGCTACAAATTAGCGACTCGAATCCACCTAACTTAGGTATGCATACTCATTTTTTTAGTTTTAGTCGGTCATTTCCATGGCCATTGATTTTGAAGAGTGATGCCACAAAATGGCCAGACCTTGGCCAATGGTGATTTAGCCATAAGTTTGATTTCTCGCGGCATAATTACTGCTTAAATCGATTACAAAACAATCAATTTATAATAAGTCGCCATACAATCTCTCTGAGCGACGTTTTAACCTTGGATGGTAGAAATGTACCTGTTGTCGTAGAAAATTGACTGAATGGAGTCTGAGTGCGATTAAATGCGATGTTTCAATTGGCTCTGAGACTGAATTCAACACTGAGGAGGAAAATAGTCAAATTCGTTTTCATAAAGACCTTTTTTTAAAAGCTTTCAATTCTCGACCAAGTTGAGATTTATCCCCCACCGTCGGAGACGGAATGGTGAACAACGCTCGATGGTGGAATTCAACTCTGTCGCAAAAAGCTGAAAATCGTGTCAACGCCGAGAAAAAAATCTCTACAAAACCCAAAACACCGATTGAATATGCCGCTCTCCATCCAAAAAAAACTAGAGGGAAAACGACAGCGGAAGTCATCGAAATGATGAAAAATAAGACTTAATTGTAGTCTCACTTATCAAACACATGATTAGATATTGGCCCTCCCAAAGTTAGTCGCTGATAGACAGCAGGGAAATGGGAAAATGGGGGCATGAAAATCACTGTATTGACATCAGTTACAACACTTTACAGAAAGATAAGTGGCGGTTTAGATACCTAGAGGCCATTGTTCTCACCATTGTGACCCTTCGTGAGTTTTTGGATGACTTAGCTGAATTGTGCGAAGAATAACCAGAAGCCTTTAGGCTTGCTACAAGCGCTCTGGACGACGATCTTCCTGAATTGCTCGTGAGCTATCCATTACTGCAGAAAACGGTGTAGTGAAAGCCTGAGGCTGTCTCTCGATGAGGCTGGGGATAGAATTCAACTCTAAGCGTTCGAGAACCTTCCTTTCGCTGACATAGTTAACCTGTCTTGTATTTTTCAGATATCGACGGGGTTGATCTTTAGCCGTCTATTTCTTGTGGGTATGAACGTAGTGAATAATCGAACTGGGTTGAGTGAAGTCGAAGACAAACGAACTCGTTTAGGGTTTGATTGGCTTTTTTTTGTTCGCATCGCAGATGAAATCTATATAATAAAGGTGATCGTGTCTCCCGTTTAAATACGTTTAATATGTTTAAATATGTTTACGGAAAAAAAACATGCTTTTTTACTTTAAAAATCAATAATTTAAAAACATCAAATGTCCGCGATATACGGTGAAATGTCCGCGATATACGGTGAAATGTCCGCGATATACGGTGAAATGTCCGCGAT
>CAYQXT010000476.1:0-107 GCA_964421365.1 uncultured Bacteroidaceae bacterium | reverse complement strand
ATACGGTGCTCATTTTACTTGTTCACAAGTTCCAAGATAGGTAAATCGTATATATATTTGCTTACTCTTTTCGATCCATTCCACCGTACAGTCGGGTAAGGGTTGGA
>CAYQXT010000475.1:0-2532 GCA_964421365.1 uncultured Bacteroidaceae bacterium | reverse complement strand
CCTTTTTTACCGATGTTTTGTGGGCTGAGGCAAGGGGGAGTATAAGCGGAAAGCCCGCCCGGCGCCCACAAAAAAAAATTAATCTTCTAAAGTTCCGATATTGGCAATTTTTATTTCGTAGCTTGTCAAAGACTCGCAGGTACAAAATAAATTACGGTCACCATAGGCATCATCAACACGTGTAATGGCAGGCCAAAACTTGTTTACAGCCACAAAAGGCAAGGGATAAGCCGCTTTTTGGCGACTATAAGAATGCTGCCACTCATCAGCGGTCAATTCATTCATAGTATGTGGTGCATTTTTCAACACATTATCCTCTTTGTCTGCTTTCCCATCACGTACTTCTTCCATTTCTTTAAAAATAGCAATCATGCTATCCACAAAACGATCTAATTCTGCCTTAGGCTCACTTTCGGTAGGCTCTATCATTAGCGTGCTATGCACCGGAAATGAAACCGTTGGCGCATGAAAACCGTAATCCATCAAACGTTTAGAAATATCTGTTTCGGTAATTCCGTATTCCTTTTTAAAAGAACGGCAATCTAAAATCATCTCATGAGCCACGCGACCATTTTCGCCGGTATATAGAATGTCGTAATAATCTTTCAGACGTGCAGCCATATAGTTCGCATTCAGAATGGCCATAGCCGTAGCTTGGCGTAAACCTCCGCCACCGAGCATTTTAATATAGCCATAAGAAATCGGAATAATGCTGGCACTTCCATAAGGTGCAGCCGAAACTGCCGTACTTCCTTTTTCGCGAATATTGACTACGCTATGTGTCGGCAAAAAATCAACAAGATGTTTGGCTACGGCAATAGGACCAACACCGGGACCTCCGCCACCATGAGGAATGGCAAATGTTTTATGCAGATTCAGGTGGCAAACATCAGCACCAATATTGGCCGGACTGGTATATCCAACCTGAGCATTCATGTTTGCTCCGTCCATATATACCTGAGCACCTGCATCGTGTATAATCTGGCACATCTCACGTATGGCACTTTCAAAAACTCCGTGTGTTGAAGGATAGGTAACCATGAATGCACCAAGATTTTCTTTATATCTTTCGGCCTTTTTGCGTAAATCTTCTACGCTTATATTTCCGTTGTCCTCACATTTTACCACAACCACTTTAAAGCCCGCCATAACCGCACTGGCAGGATTGGTTCCGTGTGCCGAAGAAGGTATTAAGCAAATATTTCGCTCTTTATCACCATTATTCAGGTGGAAGTTCCGAATGGTCATCAAACCCGTATATTCGCCGGCAGCACCAGAGTTGGGCTGTAAAGAAACATCCTCAAAACCGGTAATTATTTTCAGGTCTTTGATAAATTCTTCAAACATTTCGTAATATCCCTGAGCCTGATTTTTAGGAACAAAGGGGTGAATATTACCGAATTCCGGCCAGCTAAGGGGCAAAAGTTCCGAAGCTGCATTAAGTTTCATGGTGCACGAGCCTAAAGAAATCATGCTATGAACCAAAGACAAGTCTTTGTTTTCTAGTGATTTCATATAGCGCATCATTTCTGTTTCCGAGCGATAATTATGAAAAACATGCTGAGTCATATAAACATCATTACGAAGAAAACGCGACTCGATAGTAATCGTTTCGGCTATTTCGTCTAGTTCACCGGCTTCGCTGTGATTAGCGGCTGCAAATACGGCCAGAATATTATTCAGATCATGTACACTTACGATTTCGTCTAAAGAAATAGATAAGTGTGTTTCGTCAACATAATTAAAATTTAGCTCTTTGGAAAGTGCGAGATTTCGTATCTGCGAAGTGGTAATACCTTCGGGTAAAAGGATATATAAGGTGTCGAAGAAATTGGTGTTGCTTTGCGCGTAACCTAATTTGCGCAATTCTTTGGCCAAAATGCTTGCTGCGCTGTGGGCGTGTTTGGCAATGCGTTTTAAACCATCGGGGCCATGATAAACACCATACATACCCGACATAACAGCCAAAAGTGCCTGAGCCGTGCAGATATTGGAAGTGGCTTTTTCGCGTTTTATATGCTGTTCGCGCGTCTGCAAAGCCATTCGCAAGGCTTTATTCCCGTTTTTATCTTTAGAAATACCAATAATTCGGCCAGGAATATTGCGTTTGTATTCTTCCTTTGAAACAAAATAACCGGCATGAGGTCCGCCAAAGCCCATTGGCAATCCCATACGCTGAGTAGAACCGCAAACTACATCAGCACCCCATTTTCCCGGAGGCGTTAGTAAGCTAAGGCTCAATAAATCGGCTACTATGATTACAAAAATATTGTATTCTTTGGCCTTTGGCACAAAAGTCTTATAATCAACAATCTCGCCCTCTGCATTGGGAAATTGTACCAGCAATCCAAAGAAAGTATCATCTAAGCCAATGCTTTCGTATCGGCCAAAAACAAGCTCTATATTGTGTGGTAAAGCACGAGTTTTCAATACGTCAATAGTTTGTGGAAAAGTACGTTCATCCACAAAAAATTTATTCGCACCTGCTTTTTGTTGCGCCCGGCTGCGAACATGAAAAGCCATCAGCATAGC
>CAYQXT010000474.1:0-2537 GCA_964421365.1 uncultured Bacteroidaceae bacterium | reverse complement strand
AAATCAACAGCTCCCGGCCATTTACCTGTTCTGTCGAGATTAATATAAAACAAATCGAAGCCACCCATACTATAATGACCTTTTGAAGCGAAAAAGAGTGTTTTTTCATCAGGAAAAAGATAGGGACTTTCTTCATCATATTCAGAATTCACAGATGGTCCAAGATTTTCGGCTTCTCCCCATTCACCATTAGGTAATTTTTTGCTCACATAAATATCCAAACCTCCATAGCCTTTTTTTCTATCGCTAGTAAAAAAAAGCGACTTACCATCGGCCGATAAAGTAGCACTGGTTTCTCTTGCCGGAGTGTTTATTACATCTGGTAATTTCTTGAGTTTTGTCCATTTCCCTGCTATGAAATCGCTTTGATAAAGAGTACCCTTTTCTTCATCCTTATAAATAAAAAGTGTTTTCCCATCGGGAGAGATTCCCACAACGGCATCGTTATTCACCGAATTAAAATCAGGACCAGCGTTAATGGCCGTATCGCATTTGCCTTTTCTACGAACAGCTCTATAAATATCTTCCATTTTCTGACCGCTGGCATAGGTATCTTCTCCAATGTTTTCGAGTCTTTTAGAAGTAAAGAAAAAAACACTATCGTTAGCCGAAACTACCGGGCTATAATCTGAATATTCGGAATTAAGACAAGGGAAAGAATCTAAAATAGTAAATTCTATTGGATTAAGGGAGTATCCTAAGCCATAAGTGGCATGTTCAATCTCTTTTTCGATAATTTTCTTAAAATTTTCATCCACCCCCTTAACCCGGGTATTTAAAAAATTAAGTTGTTCGATGGCTTTTTCAAATTCATAATTTACCTCATAGGCTTTGGCCAAATAAAAAAAAGCTTCTATCGGTGGTTTGTTCTTGGCTCGCCGTCTTCGGGTATAGTGCGAAGTGGCTTTTTTTAAATAATAGATTGCTCTTTTTTTGTCAAAAGGAGTGTTCAGATAACAAAAACCGAGTCTGAAATTTAAATCGGCTCTCTCCGGTGATTCGTATAAAAGCTCTTTATAGACTTCTATGGCCTGATTCCAATCCTCATCTTCGAGAAAATCGTCAGCAATATAATAAGAATTCTCATCTTTCTGAGAGAATGACAAGGAGTGAATAGAAATGATGAAAAATAAAAAAATAAAAAAACGCCTCATATTAAGTGCTTTGGAAAATGTACAAGAAACTTGCAAAAATAATGCAAAAGTCATTATTTTTTTATGTTCGGGCTGAGATACTTCTCTAAAGTAAAATGCAAATTTAATGTTTTTTTTAGTAGCACCTTTAATTTTGTGCTTGACTTTGGCGAAGCTGTATTAAATTTATGTGACCAGAAAAAAACAAATTGTTTATTTAGAGAGTACAGACAAGTAATCACACTCAAGTTTTACAGAAAGTAATTAACCAGTAGATGGATAAATATAATGGTGTTAATAAAACTCTGACAAGGTTTAGAACCCTGTCAAAGTTAGGCTAGCAATTAGCTTAGGCTATGGCCAATTAAGTTTAGAAATTCATTTCTAGTTTCCTGCTTCATAAATTCACCCGAAAAATCAGAAGTGGTGGTAACGGAACTTTGCTTCTGCACTCCCCTCATAGCCATACATAAATGCTTAGCCTCGATTACCACAGCCACACCCAATGGATTTAAGGTTCTAACAAGTGATTCTTTAATCTGCGTGGTAAGGCGCTCCTGAATTTGCAATCTTCGGGCATAAGCTTCAACGACTCTGGCTATCTTACTTAAGCCGGTGATGTGATGATTAGGAATGTAGGCCACATGGGCTTTGCCGATAAACGGAATCATGTGATGCTCACACATCGAAAAGAGCTCAATATCTTTTACAATTACCATTTGCTGGTAATCCTCTTTAAACATAGCACTTCTAATAATATCATCTGGCTTTAGTGTGTATCCATGGGTTAAAAATTGCATAGCTTTAGCCACTCTCAGAGGAGTAGCCACCAAACCCTCACGTTTGGGATCCTCGCCAATTAATTTTAAAATTTCATGATAATGAAAAGCCAACTTTTCAGTTGTTTCTTTATTATATCGCTCAATTTTTATAAAACCTCCATCAGGATCTGTTCCAATACCATTATTTATAATTTCCATTTTCACCTTGTTTTCTCAATAAAATGCAAAATTAATCTTTTTTTGATGCTTTCAATATATAGTTTAGAATAAATCTATATTGGAAAAGCACTTGTTCTGGAAACTCAATTCATATACAAAAAAGCAGGGTTCAATTGAACCCTGCTAACCTTTACCTAAAACCAACAAACTATGAAAAAACTACTCTTATTTCTTTTTGCTTTGGGTGTTTTTACGCAAGCCAAATTAAAATGTTCCATTATTCACATTTTTTTAACAAATAAGATTTAAGTTCGTTTCTCGTAAGCAAAGATACAAATTTCTTTTAAATTATCCTCAGGCTTTCAAAAAAGTAGTGAAAAAATATCAATTATCTATTTATAAATGAAAATATATTATAAAACATAAAAAAAAATACAATTAGTTGCAAACGTTTGAATCAATC
>CAYQXT010000473.1:0-2575 GCA_964421365.1 uncultured Bacteroidaceae bacterium | reverse complement strand
ATCGTTTACAATGCTTCTTTGCTATCTGTAACATTCTTTTTATCAACTACTATACTATCTTCCTTCCCATCCACCTCTGATAATAAAAAATTCACTGTCTGACTAAGTGAGGAAATCGGAGCTATGGAATTCATAATTTCATGAGTGAGAACCCTGATTAACTTTTGCCAAGAATCGAGTTCCTGATGTTCTAATTCTTGTTTTATATTCTTTAAGGATATTAATTTAATCACCTCATTATCAATACTAAACCGAGTAGCATAAATAGAAACTCTAAATGAACTCTGCTTAATTACTAAATTTAGTAATCTCTGTTCCAGAGGCTTAATGGATATAAACTCCTCCATTATTATTGAATTAACACTTTCAAAACCGGCAATGTCTTCTATCCTTTTAATCCCAAATAAATTCAGAAGCGCCTTATTGATTAAAATGATTTTCCCTTCGAGATTGAAAGCAATGATTCCTATATCAATATGTTCGATAATATTCTGAACATAAAAATAATTTTTCTCACGTTCTCTATTGAGTTCTTTTAAATTTGATGCTATTCTTGTGAGGGAAGATTTGAGTATTTGCATTTCTCTATTATCCCCTATCTCTGAGGAAAAATCTATATTATAATCCTCAAATTTTAACGAATTTAGAAAATTTGTAATTAATCTGTTTGTATTTTGTTGTAAGTAAAATATGTAAAAAAGTAAAATTCCCCAGAAAAGGCTAAAGAAAACAGTACTATACCACCACCTATTGATAAGTGAAAAGGCAAAAAAAATGGAATCGACACCAAACAAAAGAGCGACAACAAAATAGCGATATTTTAACTGATTATAAACCATATTTTTCCAATCTCCGATACAATGAAGTACGAGTCAAACCCAACTCTTTAGCTGCCGTAGAAATATTTCCACTATGCTTTTTCACTATTTTATTAATGATTGTTTTTTCTACATACTCAAGATTATAATTTTCCAGCTCCAGTCCATCGCTAAGCTTTTTGTTATTTCTAAGCTGAAAATCAGAGGCCTGCAAAACCGACGACTCGCTGAGTATTACTGTCCGTTCAATAGCATGGCGAAGTTCCCGTACATTGCCAGGCCATGGATAAGCCTGCAACTTTTTCACCACCGCAAGACTCAGCTCCCGAATACGTTTATTATACTTTTTAGAGAATATATTCAGGAAGTAGTTAGCCAGTAGAGAAATATCTTCATGTCGCTCGCGCAAAGGGGGTAGATGAATTTCTACCGTGTTCAGACGATACAACAAATCTTCCCGAAATGTTCCATCGGAAATCATCTCTTGCAAACCTTTATTAGTAGCACTTATCAACCGAATATCAATTAGCGTATTTCTATTAGAACCCACACGAGTAATCTCACGACGTTCCAGAACAGTCAATAATTTCGATTGCATAGGCATGCTAATATTTCCAATTTCATCCAGAAAAATTGTACCGCCCGAAGCCAGTTCAAAACGCCCGATTCGCTCGCCTTTGGCATCGGTAAAAGCTCCTTTCACATGACCAAAAAGTTCGCTTTCAAATAAGCTTTCAGTGATAGCACCCAAATCGGCACTTACGAAAATTTTATTTGCTCGCGTTGATTCCTTATGTAAAGCCCTTGCTACAAGCTCTTTTCCTGTTCCATTTTCGCCAAGAATCAAAACACTAGCATCAGTAGCTCCTACTTTTTTAATCGTATCAAAAACTTTCTGCATAGCCGGAGAAACCCCTAAAAAATTATCAAAAGGCTGATTTAATAGCTGTTGTAAACCTGTCTGCCTTTTTTTTAGGTTATCAATTTCGATACGCGAACGTCGCAATTTTATGGCTGAAAGCACCGTTGCTATTATTTTTTCATTTTGCCAAGGCTTAATAATAAAATCTGTAGCTCCTTCTTTTATCGCTTTTACTGCGTTATTAACATCTGAGTAAGCGGTAATAAAAATAACGACTGCTGCCGGGTCGATGCTTAGTATTTTATCTAACCACATAAATCCTTCCTGACCGCTTGAAGCATCCTTAGTGAAGTTCATATCCAGCATGATTACATCAAAATCATTTTCCTTCAATAAATCGGGAATTTCTTCCGGATTATCTGAGGTTTCTATACTTTCTACCTGCGATTTAAGTAACAAACGCAAGGCAAATAAAACATCTTTATTATCATCTACGGCTAATATTTTTCCAAATTTCTTTTTAGGCATTGAATATTCTTTTATTTGAATCAAAAATACAATTTTTTTGAGAATAAAGGTAATGAATGCATACTTCAATAGAAAACTTTTTTTACGAACATAAACAAATTTGCGGTCTATTTCTTCACTGATTTTATACACTGTCTGCGTACTATTCTTTAATATTTTTACGTAGATTGTTTATGATTATTATGATAAATCAAGATTGTCAGTAACTAATCCTAGAACTTAGAAGTCTTTTCTTCTTAATCATAATCAGTTATGTAAAATCCAAAGAACCAGCCTGCTAATTTCTTATTAGAAAAACATTTTAATAATTATAAAAAATCAGCCTACTATTTCTATTGTAGAACAGAATCAGTAATTATTTTTTTCG
>CAYQXT010000472.1:0-2575 GCA_964421365.1 uncultured Bacteroidaceae bacterium | reverse complement strand
AATTTGAAATATTAATTAACAGTAATAAAGTTGCATTTGCAGCTTGAATTCAGCTTACTTTAAGTGTGCCAAACTTATTAAAGTAAAATTTATTTCTTTATTTCGTAATAATGTCTTTTCAGGAAAAAAAACATTAGACTACTAATTGAAAATTACTTTTCAATTAGTAGTCTAAATTCACCTAATTCTTATCGTTACCTTATCACAACTCCCACCAAACCAGCCACACGAATGATCAGCTTTAACATGTCCCTTAATAACATAAGTTCCTCCGGCCTTTGCCTCATTTTGTCCGCTCATGCTTTCGTAAATGGTCATTCCGCCGAAAACACTCATTAGCGCTATCGCACCCAAAATTAATTTCTTTTTCATAGTTTTTAAAATTTTTTTAGATTAAAATTTAGTTTAATTTTTGAAAACGTTTTCGGCTACAAACTTCAAAAAAAAAAAAACGATTTTGCAAAATTTTTAACAAATAGGAAAACCGAAAAAAAATACCAAAGAACTATTAAAAGTCATTTTTTTGAGTGAATGTTTTGTTTTACCTTCGTTAAAGAAAATGAAAACGTTTGGATAATTATTAAACAATTGTAACTGAAAGAAAAACATGATCTTTCGGTCTTAATTTATAAATAAAAAGACAAAGAGATGAAAAAAATCTTGTTAATTGGCGCTGGCTTATCCTCCTCTACGCTGATAAAATACTTATTGGATAATGCCGAAGAGAATCATTGGCAATTAAGAGTTGGCGACCAATCGGAAGCAGTAGCTGCGAAAAAGATAAATGGACATGCTGCAGGTAAAGCGCTAAAATTTGACGCTTTTAACAACGAGCAGCGCGAAAAAGAGATAAATAACGCTGATTTAGTGATCTCTATGCTACCAGCAAATTTACATTATGTGATAGCCGAAACCTGCTTACATCTAAATAAAAACATGGTAACAGCCTCGTACGTATCCGACCAGATAAAAAATATGGATAAAGACTTACGGAACAGGGGCTTATTATTCCTTAACGAAATTGGTGTAGATCCAGGCATTGACCACATGTCGGCCATGAAAGTTATAGATACGATAAAAGCAAAAGGAGGAAATTTAGAGGTTTTTGAATCTAATACAGGCGGTCTGGTAGCGCCGGAATTCGATAACAACCCATGGAATTATAAATTCACATGGAATCCGCGTAATGTCGTTGTTGCCGGCCAAGCTGGAGCCCGATTTTTAGACCGTGGTTCTATAAAATATGTACCATATCACCAGCTTTTCAGGCGTACCGAACTACTATCGGTACTTGATTATGGCGAATTTGAATCCATACCTAACAGAGACTCGCTACATTACAGAAATGTGTATGATTTGCAGGACATCCAAACCATGTACCGGGGTACTTTCCGTCGTCCGGGTTATGCCAGTGGCTGGCAAGCACTTATTCTTCTTGGGCTTACCGATGATACTTTTGTGGTGGACGACTCAGAAAATCTAAGCTACCGCAATTTTGTCAATGCATTTCTTCCTTATGGAAAAGACCGCACGATTGAAGAGAAAGTTTGCGATTACCTGCATATTGGGATTGGCTCTGAAATAATGCAAAAACTGAGATGGCTTGGTTTGTTTGAGAAAAAAGAAATTGGACTAAAGGATGCCACTCCTGCACAAATTATGCAACAATTACTGGAAGAGAAATGGGCTTTAGACGAAAATGATTTGGATATGATTGTCATGCAGCATCAATTTATTTACGAGTTGGATGGCAAACGCCAGAAAATAGTTTCTTCTATGGTAGTTAAGGGGGATGATAAAATACATACCGCTATGTCTAAAACCGTTGGCTTGCCATTGGCTATCGCCGTAAAATATATTTTGAATGGAGTGATTACTGAAAAGGGGGTAAATGTGCCGGTAAAAGCGAATATCTACGAACCTGTTTTAAAAGAATTGGAAACTTTTGGGATTAAATTCATCGAAGAGGAATTTAACTTGGATTAATAAACTATAACTGATACTATGACATAGCATAACCTAAAGCCATAGTATCAGTTTTCACGTTTAAATCTTTATTTCTTTACTAATTAGCTGTATTATTTCAAATATGAGTCCGCTGATATTTTTAACTTCCACTTCAGTTAGCCCATGGCTAATTCTCCAGGAATCTGGATTTATGATAATCGTAATTTTAGAATCTAGCAGTTGATTCTCAATCATAAAAGAGATTCTTCGCAGGGCATTCAAACTTACTTTAAGTCTGAATTTATCTGATTTATTAATTAAATTAAAATTCGCTAAATTTGATGATTTGGCTCTGAACCGTAGCTCATCTTCATCGAAAAAAGCAGAATGAGAAGTAAATAACCCATTAATTTTATGATTTAAAATTAACTCCTCGGGGCTTCCTACCACAAAATTATCCTGATTTAAGATAATTATCTTATCCGAAAACTGAATGGACAAATCGACATCGTGCGAAGAGAATAAAATAGTTTTACCTTGGTTATTGGCCAACTGACGTAATAATTTTATAATCTCAAATTTATTTTCAATATCCAAAAAGGCAGTTGGTTCATCAAACAAAATAATA
>CAYQXT010000471.1:0-2602 GCA_964421365.1 uncultured Bacteroidaceae bacterium | reverse complement strand
ACGCACTTTTTTCTCTTGGTTAAAGCCTCAGAAAGAGCATAGATTAAACTCCAATCTTCATGGTGGACATAGAGCATTTGTGGTTACCGGCCAGTACGATAAAGTGGTACCGATGGATATTCTTCCCGTACATCTTCTAAAGGCCATCATAATCAAAGATATAGATTTGATGGAGCAACTTGGGATTTACGAAATCGCAGAAGAGGATTTAGCTCTATGCGAGGTCATTTGTACCTCTAAAACACCTGTTCAATCTATTATTCGTCAAGGAATTGACATGATGATTAAAGAATTTAATTAATTGAAAAATAATAATTCATGGGATTAAAAAAATATATAGAAAAAGTAAAACCGAACTTTGAAAAAGGAGGCAAATTAGAAAAATGGATGTCTGTTTTTAAAAGCTTTGAAACTTTTTTGTTTGTAAGTGGTGATACAGCACCCCAAAGAGGAGCACATATTCGCGATGCAGTTGATCTAAAACGCACCATGATTGCCGTTATCATTGCACTACTCCCTGCCCTTTTATTTGGGATGTGGAACACTGGTTATCAACACAATTTAGCACAAGGTCTGGCCAATAGCGGCATTGGACAAAATTTAGGGTATGGATTTTTAAAAGTTCTTCCTATAATAATCGTTGCCTATGCAGCAGGTCTGGGAACCGAATTTGTTTTTGTTTTTATTAAACAAAAAGAAATAGAAGAAGGTTTTCTGGTTTCAGGTTTGTTGATTCCACTTATTGTTCCAGTAGGTATTCCATTGTGGATGGTAGCCGTAGCAGCAATACTAGCAGTGATTTTTGGTAAAGAAGTTTATGGTGGTACGGGCATGAATGTTTTCAATCCGGCACTATTAACGAGGGCTATACTCTTTTTTGCTTACCCGTCTCAAATGTCAGGAACAAAAGTATGGATAAGTAATTTTGCCGAAATGGCAAAAAACGGAAAAATAGTGGATGCAATAACAGGTGCAACCCCCCTTGGAGATGCCGCAACTGCCGTGGGGAGTTTAGACGCTTTTCATGCCAAATGGTCCACTTTTGATGCCTTTATGGGCTGGATACCAGGTTCTATCGGAGAAACGTCAACTTTAATGATTCTTATAGGAGCCGTAATATTAATTTGGACAGGTATAGGTAACTGGAAAATAATGCTTTCAGTATTTGCTGGAGGAGCAGTTATGGGAATTATTCTAAATCTATTTGCCACCACCGGAAATCCATATATGGCCTTACCCTGGTACGAGCATTTTGTTTTTGGAGGTTTTGCATTTGGAGCTATTTTTATGGCTACCGATCCGGTTACAGCCGCACAGACCGAAAAGGGATACTGGATATACGGCTTTCTGATTGGTTTTATAGCCATCATGGTAAGAGTTTTAAATCCGGCCTATCCCGAAGGTATGATGCTAGCCATATTGCTTATGAATGCATTTGCTCCACTGATTGACCATTATGTGGTGAAAGCACATATTCGCAAGCGTTTAAACAGGGCGAAAATTAAACAAGCTTAAATTTAGTATGAAATGAATACAAATAGTAATACATATATTTTCATTTATTCTTCTGTGTTGGTCATTATTGTTGCAGCAGCACTATCCTTTGCAGCTATCAAGCTTCAACCTTTACAACAAAAGAATATCGAAAATGAAAAAAGACAAAATATACTGGCCTCAGTAGGAATTGAGAGTACCGCAAAAAATGCGGATACACTCTACAAAAAGTATATTGTTAATGAGTTTGTTATAAACTCAAAAGGGAAAAAACAAGAAGGTATCGAAGCTTTTAGCGTGAAGTTGAAAGATGAAATTAAAAAATCTTTTGAAAAAAGAAGTCTTCCCGTTTACCTATGTAATATAGACTCTAAAAAGTACACAATTATTCCTGTTAGAGGGAAAGGATTATGGGGACCAATATGGGGTTATGTAGCCTTAGAAAATGACCTGAATACTATCCACGGAGTTGTTTTCGACCATAAAACAGAAACACCCGGCCTGGGAGCAGAGATAGCCACGAAGAAATTTCAGAAACAATTCGTAGGGAAAACGATTTTTGATGCAAAAGGGAATTTCACTTCCATCTTTGTGTATAAAGGCGGTAAAGGTGCAGCAAAAGCCAAAGCCAAAAGCCCAGAAGATTTAATGCATGGCGTAGATGCCATTTCAGGAGGCACACTTACAAGTAAAGGACTTCAAGCCATGTTAAAAAATTGTTTGGAACCTTATCAAACTTATTTAAAATCAACAAAAAATCAATAGATTATGGCAAAGAGTAATTTAAAATTATTAACCGACCCATTAAATATAAATAATCCGATAACCGTACAAATATTGGGTATTTGCTCGGCCTTAGCTGTAACCGTACAGATAAAACCAGCTTTTGTAATGGCCTTATCGGTGATGTTTGTATTGGCATTTGCCAACGTTATTATCTCATTAATGAGGAATAGCATTCCATCAAGAATAAGAATTATTGTACAATTGGTTGTTATAGCCGCTTTAGTTATTCTTGTTGACCAAATATTAAAAGCCTATGTTTACGATGTAAGCAAACAACTCTCGGTATTTGTAGGTCTGATTATAACTAACTGTATCTTAATGG
>CAYQXT010000470.1:0-2605 GCA_964421365.1 uncultured Bacteroidaceae bacterium | reverse complement strand
CAGATGTAGGCGATCAATACCGTTCAGAAATATTCTATGCCAACAAAGAACAAAAACAGATAGCACAAACTCTTATTAATCAGTTGGAGGCCAAAGGCTATAAGATTGTCACCCTTCTTCGGCCAATTAACGAATTTTATTCTGCTGAGAACTATCATCAGAATTATTACAATAAAAAAGGCGGAACACCTTATTGTCATCGCCCGGTAAAAAGATTTGAATAATTCAAAAACGGTCAGACGGGTATATTGGAAAAAAACAACAAATTTAAAAGCTTTTTACAGGAATTAAAGAAACCCGTCCGACCGGTAACATATTAGTTACAAATATATTTGTAATATGCAGACGATGTCAGATACACGAAGATTTGTTCATATTATCAATCATACATTTATCATAAATCAGAATATGGTTCTCTATCCAGTTTTTCATGTACATAAACAATTCCGGATAAATTTCTTCGCGTTGTTGCTCATATAATTTTTGAAATTGAATTAACTGAGCGATAAATTTGCCATGTGATTTTTTATGTTCACTAATATTTGGACAATGATTTTGCTGAAAAAAATGCTCTTCCTCCATAAAATGACTTTCGGCATAAAAAGCCAAACGGTGATAAATTGAGAAAAAACTCTCATGCTGTTGCTCATTATTCAAACAATCCACCAGAAGATTAACCGTTTCAATCAATTTTTTATGTTTATCATCAATAAACGAATTTCCTAATTTGTAGGAATCTTTCCATACTATCGGTTCAATTTTTTGCATAATTTATGTTTTTGGATAAAAAAACAACTTTTAGTGCACACATTCAATGACTTTTATCAGTTTTTGTTTTTAGTATAGGTTTCGCATTAAGCAATTCATTGATAATCATTGTCAAAGTTTAAATTTGCAAATAACTAATTGTCTGAAAATAGGGATGTATTTGCTTGACAAGAACTTTGCAAAAATTGTTGATTTCTACATTCACAAATAAGCACCCAACTATTCACTTCAAGTAAGGCCATCGGCTTATCCTCATTTTTAATATTGAGTTCGTTCTAAAAAACGGTCAGACGGATAGATCTATTAAAACTGTAAAAATAGACAGTTCACTTACAATTGATTAATGAAGCCGTCCGACCGATTTTGATGCAAATTTGCCTTTTTATACCAGACCCATTATTCTAATCCCCAAAAAATATTATTTTTGCGTATGAAATCATCCCATCTGATAAAAGATAAGCGCTTGCAAGTTATTTTTGGCGTAACCCTGATTGCCGTTTTAGGCGTTTCCAGTCTCACGCCTGCTTTTCCAAAAATAGCACAAGAATTGAAACTCTCAGAGTTTCAGGTCTCCATGCTGATAACCATTTTCACCCTTCCGGGAGTATTCCTCACCCCCTTTGCCGGAATACTCGCCGACCGCTGGGGACGCAAAAAAGTCCTAGTTCCGGCCCTATTCCTTTTTGCTATGGCCGGCTTTGCATGCTATTTCACTCACGATATTAAGCATTTGCTCTTCTGGCGCTTTTGGCAAGGCGTTGGTGCCAGTGCCATTAGCTCAATGAATATCACCCTTATAGGCGATATTTTCAAAGGCCCTCAACGCGCCGAAGCCATGGGCTATAATGCAAGCATATTAAGCGTAGGTACAGCCACCTATCCACTTGTTGGTGGGCTTTTAGCCGGTCTGGCATGGAATCTACCCTTTGTTTTACCTCTTTTGGCACTACCAATCGGACTGGTAGTTATATATATGGAAATCCCCATTCCCCATCAAAACGAAAAACTCCGAAACTACCTTAATAATGCTTGGAAAAGCCTGCAAAAAAAAGAAATTATCGGAATTTTCATCATCAGTATTTTTACCTTTGTAATACTTTACGGCACCTTTCTTAGCTATTTCCCTTTTATAATGCACGATAAATTTAATCTCTCCGCTCCCCAAATAGGCATATTCATGTCACTAAGTTCAATATTTACAGCCATAACAGCCTCACAGCTCGGTAGGCTTATTAAACGCTTTAAAGAAAGCCAATTGCTAAAAACAGCATTTATTCTCTACTTTCTGGTTGGCATTATCATTCCGCAAATAAATAATCTATATTTGTTTATACTACCCGTTGCACTGTTCGGAATCGCACAAGGACTAAATCTACCCAGCCTGCAAACCCTGCTTGCCAATTTGGCCCCCGATAAACAACGCGCCGCTTTCATGTCAATGAATGGAATGGTACTGCGTATAGGCCAGTCAATAGGCCCTTTAATTATAGGTGTCGGTTTTGCTTTTGGAGGCCTGCAAGCCGCCTTCTATCTGTCGGCAGCAATTGCACTGGCCGTATTCGTCATGATTTTCTGGTTACTAAAAGACGTTTAATATTTGGGCGCACGAGCGGGCTTTCCGCTTGTAGCACACCTTATACAGGGCAACAAAAACACGGCAAAAAAGGAGTTCCGCTTGCCGCTACACTCTTTTTGGCCTGCTTTTGTAAGCCCTGCATAAGGCGTGCTACCGCTGCAATCCCTTGCGCATCGCATCACTTGCAGAGTTTTTACTTTTGGTCGAAATAATTCCCATAATTAAAATTATGGGCTAACAATAGGATCGTCCTACGGACTT
>CAYQXT010000469.1:0-2609 GCA_964421365.1 uncultured Bacteroidaceae bacterium | reverse complement strand
GCTTCGGTTGATACTCACTATTTTAATAAGTATATCCGCATACCTAAGACTGGCGATAAATACATCTTTGTATTTCAGGCAACACTCGCGCTGCAACTGTTGGCCTTAAATATGTCTATAACAAAGCGTAAATATTTGAACAAAAATAGGGTAGAAGAACATGGCGTACATCCTGATGTACCCAAAAACGTATCGAAGTCTATAACGGTAGATTAGGCAATAGTATCGGAATAATGATTAATAACGAGTGATTGAAATTAATTGAACGATTCACAAATATACGATTGCAAGAATATATAATAATGCCTAATCATTTTCACGCCATATTGGAAATCGTATTGGCGATCCTCGCGGTCGCCTCGTGGTTTCGTGGTTGTTTGGAATCAAAAAGAGGGCAACTACAAGGGATTGCTCCAACGATTGCCCCAACAATTGCTCTACCTACGAAGAGAAAAACCTTGGGGGATATATTAGGGGCATTTGAATCCATAACCACCGTTAAATATATTCGGGGAGTAAAAACAAAAAATTGGAAACCATTTAATAAAAAGTTATGGCAACGAGATTATTGGGAAGAAATAAGAAATAATTCTAAAAAATGGAATGATGAATCACTAAAATAAAATTATTGGTAAGTATTATAAAATTAAGAATGTAACTTAATAAAAATAAAAAAATCGGAATTTAAAGGACAGGCAAAAACATCTCAACGAATTAATGAAGGTGCAGAACAATAGGTCGGTAGCTAAATTCTAAGTTTAGATATTCAGAAAATATAGAAAATTAGAATGTTCGTGTATTCGTGCAAAAAATATTACCAACGATTATAATATCGCTATAAATAAAATTATCTTTGTCGTTTTTTGAGCGATTAATTATTTATAATTATGCTAAAATTTAAGGAGCTTAAAAAGATTCTTGATAATCTTATACAGAACAGTTTTGCAAAAAATATCTTAGAAACGGTATCCTGGTTTATTTTATTATTCTCGTTTTTAGCTATTTATCTTGTTTTTTACCGTTTGGGTTTTCCGGTTAGGCTAAAACTGAAAATTGAAATTGTACATATTGTTCTTTTAATAGAAAAAATTCTGTTTGCTCTTTTTATCCTAAAAATAATTTTTCTCTTCATCCAAAAAGCAAGCAAGAAAACGATTATCAGTAATTTGATTTTATTCCTGTCGCTAGTCCTTTTTTATCTTAATTCATTATTCTTTTCTGATTATTTATTTTTTCAAATTGGTGGTGAATTCTCTCATCATCTAGCCACAATTTATCTATTATTGGTCAATTTTATGATGTTTCTGGCCGAATATTCCTCAAAAAACATTTATTTTATAAAAAAAGTAAAGCAAAGTGTCTTATTCCTCACTGGTTTTGTACTGCTGATAATTATAGGAGCGATGATGTTATTGCTACCTAGTGCTACCACAGGCGATTTATCGTTTGTCGATGCCTTTTTTACGTCCACTTCTGCCGTTTGTGTAACCGGATTAATAACGGTAGATACAGCTACGGCATTTACTTCTTTGGGTAAATTTATCATTCTTGTTCTAATCCAGTTAGGAGGCCTTGGAATAATGACTTTTACCACTTTTTTTGCCCTGTATTTATCTTCTGCCACTTCTTTCAAAGAATATCTGGCCGCAAAAGAACTATTAGGAACCAATAGCTTCTCGCATCTCTCAAAAACTTTTTTGAAAATTATTATTTTCACCATTTCTATAGAAGGACTGGGGGCGCTATTTATATGGCTGTTCTCCAAGGATAGATTCCTTATAGAGACTATATATTATGCTGTATTTCATAGTATTTCAGCATTTTGCAATGCTGGTTTCAGTACGAAATCAGCCAATTTAATGGATAGCTCCACTATAAATAATTATCCCTTGCAATTTACTATTTCCGTATTAATCATACTCGGCGGTATAGGCTTTCCGGTTATTTTAAATTTATATAACTGGCTGAAATTTGTTTCTCGCAATTTTATTAGAAAAATTTTAGGTAAAAAAACCTTGTATAAACCTAAATTAATAAAAATAAATACACGACTGGTTTTACGAACCACTTTTTGGTTACTTCTGGCCGGAACGGTATTTTTTATGCTTTTCGAAAATAACCATATATTAAAAGGAAATACTTTTGCTGAAAAGTTGGGAATTTCTTTTTTCGCAGCTGTGAGCCCCAGAACGGCAGGATTTAACACCTTTGATTATTCAGGGATTTTACCTATAACAGCCATATTTACTATATTTTTAATGTGGATAGGGGCTTCACCAAATGGAACAGGCGGAGGAATAAAAACGAGTACTTTTGCTTTGGCTGTCCTTAACGTTTTTGATACTGCAAGAGAAAAAAATAGAATTGAAATTAATAAGAAGGAAATTTCACAGAAGAGTATATCAAAGGCTTTTGCGGTAATCTCAATGTCGATCGTGGTAATAGGAATATCCGTTTCGCTAATATCCGTATTTAATCCCAAACTAGACATTTTGAAAGTGGTATTTGAAACCGTTTCAGCGTATAGTACCGTAGGTTTATCAATGGGAATAACCTCTCAATTGGCTGCGGCAAGCAAATGGGTACTTATTTTTACTATGTTCTTAGGA
>CAYQXT010000468.1:0-2620 GCA_964421365.1 uncultured Bacteroidaceae bacterium | reverse complement strand
CCATCCAGGCCACCCACCCAACGTATTCAGGAAAAAATACACCATATAATATACTTAATATTAAAGTTATTAAAATTTGCCAGTGTAGCTTCATTTTTATCATAGTAGAAATCTTATAATGAAATAATTTGGGAGGGATTCTATTCGTTAAAAATACACTAAATTTGATAACTGACAAAATTCCTCTATCTTGAAAAGCAAATTCTGTTCCGAAACTTATTTTATTTTTAACGAGAAGCATCTTATTCTTTTATAAATTTCAATCATTTCCATTTTTTTTGAAATTTATAGTATTTTTTGAATAAACCCTAAAAAAATAGTACTAAATAATATAAAATACTTATTTTTGCATTCATATGTCGATAATTTATATATCTTATTCGTGATTTTTGTGAAAAATATAACTATCCTATGAATAACAAATCTATGTATTGTCCATCTTGTGAGAAAGATTCCTGTGGAATTGGGTTTATTGTAAATGTAAAAGCCATTCAGTCGCACCAGATTATTGCTGATGCTTTACAAATGCTTGAAAACATGGAGCATAGAGGTGGGGTAGGAAGCGACCCTGCTACGGGGGATGGCGCTGGAATAATGCTTCAGATTGATGACACATTTTTCTCTGTTATAGCCACAGAAAGAGGAATAGAGCTTCCCGATTATGGAAATTATGGAATTGGTATGATTTATTTCCCTTCGGAGGTAAAATTAAGGGAAAAATGTAGATTTCAGCTCAATATTTTTATCGAAGAATTAGGCTTTGAATTGCTTGGATACAGAGATGTGCCTATAAATTCGCAAAAAATTGCAATATCAGCACAAGACTTTCGTCCGAAGATAGAGCAAGTCTATGTAAAACACAAAGGTGGGCTAAAAAATGCAGATTTAGAGCGTAAACTTTTCGTATTGAGAACCTATGCTACTAATGTTATAAACCACCAAATACTTAGCGATTCGGGAGATTTTTATATTAGTTCACTCTCCTATAAAACAATTATTTATAAAGGTCAGTTTCGTACTTTTCAGTTAAAATCTTTTTATATAGATTTGTTGGATGAAGGAATGAAATCTGCTTTTGCCATGGTTCATTCACGTTTTTCTACCAATACTTTTCCGCGCTGGAAACTGGCACAGCCCTTTCGCTATATTGCTCATAATGGTGAAATTAACACCATTCAGGGTAATGTGAACTGGATGCGTTCCAACGAAACGCTTTTTGAATCTTCGCTTTTTGAGCGCGAAGACATCGAGCGCCTTAAGCCTATCTTAGATGTTCGGAATTCAGATTCTGCAAATTTAGATTTGATGATAGAAATTCTCGTAATGGGCGGGCGCTCCCTGCCGCATGTATTGATGATGCTTATTCCTGAAGCTTGGGAATATAATTATAAAATGTCGTCCGAGAAAAAAGCCTTTTATCAATATCATGCTTCCTTGATGGAACCTTGGGACGGCCCAGCGGCGGTTTGTTTCTCAGATGGAAATATTATTGGTGCCACTTTAGACAGGAATGGACTCAGACCAGCACGTTATGTCCTTACCGATGACGACAGGATTATTCTCTCGTCAGAAGCCGGTGCTCTGGAAATCCCACCGGAAAAAGTATTGAAAAAAGGTAGATTACAACCAGGAAAGATGTTTTATGCCGATTTATCTTCTCAAAGAATTTATTTTGATAAAGAAATTAAGAAAAACATTGCCATTAGAAAACCATACAACGAATGGCTAAAAATGAATCAGGTGAAACTAACAGATATTTCTGTAAAAGGGCAGGAAAAATCCTTAAATACAAAAGAGTTACTCAAACATCAGCAGATTTTTGGTTTTAGTCAGGAAGATTTACGCTATTTGTTGCGTTATATGGTTCTTAATGCTCAAGAGCCGATTGCTTCTATGGGAGCGGATATTCCTTTGGCTGTATTATCGAGTCAAAGTCAGCATCTGTCCAACTATTTCAAACAGCAATTTGCTCAGGTAAGCAATCCGCCTATTGACCCTATCCGCGAAAAGTCGATTATGTCTATTCGGGCTTCTATCAGTGTGATACATAATTTGCTTTCCGAATCGCCCATTCATTGCAAACAAATTACACATCGCAGTCCTATTCTGAAAAATCAGGAACTCGAGCGGCTTCGCAATTTACATCTCACTAATTTCAGGGTAAAAACTATCAATATCTTGTTTGACACCAATCCTGTGAGTGGAAAATTAGAACAAGCCATAGAAAATATTTGCCATGAGGCCGATAAAGCAATTATTGATGAAGGTTACAATGTGCTTCTGTTTTCCGACAAAAATGTGGATGAAAATCATGCGCCTATACCAAGCCTTTTGGCTGTTGGCGCTATTCATCAGCATTTGATAAAAAACGGACTTAGGGTGCGCATTGGTATTGTAGTTGAAGCTGGTGATGTGCGCGAAACACATCATTTGGCCACTTTAATTGGCTATGGTGCCAATATGATTAATCCGTATATGGTTTTTGAAAGTATAAAATCCTTTAAGCGCGAAAAGCAGTATCCTAAGGATATGGATAATGAAAAGGCCTACGATAATTATATTCATGCCATAGAAAAGGGCTTGCTCAAAATCCTGTCTAAAATGGGAATTTCTACCCTGC
>CAYQXT010000467.1:0-2621 GCA_964421365.1 uncultured Bacteroidaceae bacterium | reverse complement strand
ATCGGCCAAACGCCCATCGGGTGAGCCTATTCCGCTCTTTCTGGCATCCAGAGTTTGTACATCATCGGGGATAATAAGGTGAGAAACCGTGCGGTTGACGATAGCATTTTTCAGTGCCAATGAGGTTAATTCGGCATGTTTGCTATTGGGCAAAACCAGCTTACTAAAGGGTGCAACCGCCTGAAAGGCTTCTTTTAAATCAATCTCCTGAAAAGAGCCGGGGCCAAAGAACTGCGTATTTACTTGTCCGGTAATGGCCAAAACCGGTGTTCTATCGACATGAGCATCCCAAAGGCCGGTAATTAAATTCGTTGCTCCGGGACCGGCAATGGTAAAGCATACTGCTGGCTTTCCGGAAACTTTGGAATAGCCGGAACAGGCAAAGGCAGCAGCTCCTTCGTGCCGAACGCCTATATATTTCATGTTGCCTTTTTCCTCCTGCACTCTAAAAGCTTCGGCAATACCGAGATTCGAATGTCCAACAATACCAAAAACATGTTTTACGCCCCAATTCACAAGTGTTTCGGCAATTACATGGCTAACTGTCCATGCTGATTTCTGTGCAGCAACCATTTTCATATAAATACCATCCGGACGCTCTTCTGTTTCAAAACTTTTTAAGTCGCTATCAGCACCCAAAGATTTTCCGTTCAATGGATTGAAAGGATGTCCGTGCCATGGACAACGAATGATATTATCTTCTATTTTGGCATCAATAATAGGGCCGCCCTGATGCGAACAAATGCCTTCGATGGCTCCGTATTTTCTACCTACATTAGAAAGTAAAATCTGCTGAGCTAAGAGATTCAGCTTTTTAGTATCGCCATCTTTCAATTCATCTGCTTCGGCAAGCTTTATCCACTGAGCTTCGGTAGCTTCACGCTTATGGTTGGCGGCCGCGATAGTTAGTGCCTCATCGTCTTTAAATCCTGCATACCAGTGCGAACCATCGCAGCGTGGTTTGTTAGCCGATTTACCACAGCGACAAAGAGCATAATGTTCGGTAGATGCACCATCGCCTAAATCAGTGTCTTTCATATCAATACTTCCATGAATATGATAAGGCCCATTTTTAGAAACTATAATTTCAAGCTCATCGAAAAAAGTATTCGTTTCTTTACCCTTTTCAGAAAAACTCAAAGCACCGGAAGGGCACATTCTGATTGTTTCTTTTATTCGCTCAACCGTATCACCTTCGGGATCTATCCAAGGTTCAATTCCTATTTTGAAAACTGTGGGTAAATTTGCCGTACAAAATCCGGCATGAGCACAAATTCCCCTATTGTCATGAATGGTAATATCTTTCCCTTTGTAAGTTTCTTTTTTGTCCGGAACTTCGGGATGTTTTGCATCGCTAAAGCCAATGCTTACATGCTTGCCATCGCAGAAAGGTTTGTTTTTAGAAGCCCCACAACGACAGAGAGCTACAACCGGTTTAATCTCAATTTTTTCACCTCTCGAGTTGGTAAATTTAGT
Organism: uncultured Bacteroidaceae bacterium; assembly: GCA_964421365.1. Taxonomy (GTDB): domain Bacteria; phylum Bacteroidota; class Bacteroidia; order Bacteroidales; family DYOH01; genus CAYQXT01. Next base: position 1,145 of record CAYQXT010000467.1, on the reverse strand, counting down.
TAGATTACGAATTTGTAAGGGGCCATCTTTCAGGGCTTTAATACCATGTTTTGATTTATTTTCCATTAGTAATTATTTCAAATGTGTTCTATGTCGGTAAATTGAGCAACCACAGGATTATCAGTAACTAAATCACTTTGATTTAAGCTATGTATATCTGCCACTCCGTTAGTTCGAGCGAAAATTTTCAGTTCATTGGCCGCGGCTGTAAAGAAATTTTTGAATCCGGTCAGGGCTTTTTCTTCGTCAAATAGCTGTCGCAAACCTTTGTCCTGGGTAGCAATTCCGACCGGACAAGTACCTGTATGGCAAACTCTGGCCTGAATGCAGCCTATAGAAACCAGCGAAGCAGTAGCCAGAGCAACGGCATCTGCACCAAGAGCAATGGCTTTGGCTATATCCGAACTATCTCTAAAACCTCCTGTAATGCACAGAGTAACTGAGCTATTGATTTTATCGAGATATTTTCGGGCACGGCGAATAACAAAAAGAGGCGGAATGCCTACATTGTCTTTCAGAAATTTCGGGGATGAACCGGTAGCACCACCGCGACAGTCAATAGTTATGAAGTCTGGCTTTGCTTTCAGGGCAAATTCCAAATCCTGCTCAATATGACCGGAAGCAAATTTTAATCCTACGGGTTTTCCTTTTGTAATTTCTTTTATATGAGCTACTTTTGCAATTAAATCATCCAAACTATCCACTCCGAAAAGTCGGCCGGGCGAAACAGAGGCTTGTCCCTTTTTAAGTCCTCTGATTTTAGCAATCTCATCTGTTACTTTATACCCGGGCAAATGACCGCCCAAGCCGGGTTTTACTCCTTGTCCAATTTTTATTTCTACGGCATCGGCTTGTTCTATCACACTGTCGATATGTGAAAAAGAGGCTGTTCCCAACTCATAGATATATTTTGTTGAATTTTGGCGTTCTTCGGGTAGCATTCCACCTTCGCCAGAACACATGGCTGTGCCCACCAAAGACGAGCCTTTGGCTAAAGCTATTTTTGCCTCGCGAGATAGAGCACCAAAAGACATATGCGAAACATAAAAAGGAATATCGAGAACTAAAGGTTGTCGGGCTGTTTTGCCGATAATAGTTTGGGTATTTACGGTTTTAAAAGATTTCATTGTTACTTGTCCTTTGCC
>CAYQXT010000466.1:0-2635 GCA_964421365.1 uncultured Bacteroidaceae bacterium | reverse complement strand
AAGAAAAAGAAAAAATCATATAATGAACTAATAAATTATTTAAAAAGAAAAGAAGAAATCAGGATTTTAACAATTCCCACTAAATTAAGTTTTTCATTATCTTATGAATTTAATTCAGAAAAGATTCAATTTTATTACCGTTTTGCACAGTATAAAAACGACAGGGGATTTAAAATTTATGAAACAGACACCAATGGTTTATTTTATAAAAAAGGAAAATACGAACCCTCTTTTTTAGTATTAAGACATTCTCCTAAGCTCTTAAAAGAAAAATATAACGCAGATTATCTAATCATTGAGAACGAATATATAAAGGGATTAGAAAAACAATGGGGAAACTTTTTAGAAAACTCAAAATTAGAATTTAAAAATGACAACTATTTATTACTAAATTTAAAATAAAATGGGAAAAGACTATTTCAAAACTCTTTTTTTAGCACAAATGTATTTGTTTAGATTAATTCCAGAATCAAAGCTTAAATATTGGATACGAAAACAGATTATTAAAATTTATAAGAGTTTACCCGCCCCGCTTGCCGTAAACAATAAGGATACGGTGTTACAATTAGGTTGTTGGCGAACAGAAACCATGGAAAACTGGTCGAAATTAGTTGGAGATAACGGGACTACCATTATTGTTGAAGCCGATCCAGATAATTTCAAAATATTAAGTTTAGAGAAAAAAAGACGCGAATTACATAATGTAATTCTAATCAATAAAGGAGTTTGGCACTCAAAAGGAAAAGCTAATTTACAGGTAAGTGAACTCAGCAAAAGGAACAAATTAAAAGATGCAGATGCTTATACGCCAATGAATCCAGACGAAAATTATTCCGAACTCAAAAAAATTGAAGTCGACTCTGTGGATAATATCTTAGATTCTTTAGAGATTAATAGAGTAAACCATATACAAATGGAAATAAGTGGTGCAGAAATAGAAGCCATACAAGGAATGAATAAAATTTTAGGAAAGCACGGCACCCGCATCCATATTCGTTCCATTCTGATTCAACAGTCTACCGGTATTCCCTTATATTTGGTTGCCGAAGAAAAATTAAAATCTTTAAATTTAAAGGTTTTCCGAAATAAAAAAGAAAAAAACCGTGACGGAAGTAACATATACGCTATAAAAAATGAAAAATGATATTTCACACTTCAAAGAGGATAAAAACTTCTTTGAAACTTTCGATGCCTTTATAGTTGTCAAAAGTCAAGACCAAATAGAACGAAGGAAAAGAATGATAGAAAACCGAGAAAAAGGAAAAATCGGTAGAATCAAAAAACGTCCGGTAGCCAAAGGTTTATTGCTTAAAGCCCAAATATCTTCCAAAGCTATTCAAATTCTATGGACAAAAGAATTTGATGAACCTAGACACATTAAACGATTTGGAAACAATTACTTACTTACAGAAATGAACCAACTACTACTCATTAATTCTCTCGGAAAGATACTCAAGAGCTATCAAAATTCTTGGTTTGCCTTTTTACACACCGTAGATGTAAATAAAAACAGGGCTTTGCTCACCTCTTCGGGCTATGATATGGTATTAGAAATTGACTTAGAAAATGGAAAAGAAACATGGCGTTGGGAAGCTTGGAAGAATGGCTTTAATCCTGATGATGCAGGAAATTATCTGACAACGAACAAAAAAGACTATGAAAAATACAACAAAAAAGGCTTAAAAACACTTTGGGTAAAACCCGAAAATTATGGAAGACAAGGAATACTTACCGCACACCGCACTGCACACCCCAATATGGCCTATTATCATCCCTATAAAAAAGACAAAATACTTATAGCCATAGCTCATGATGGAACTATTTATGAAGTGGACAGAAATAATTATAAAAAATCAGAACTAACCAACTTTTTACACCAAATGGCACATGGTTTAAAATTTCATATGGACAAATGGATAATCACAGATACAACCCAAGCTTTATTTTATTCGCTAAAAAAGGATTTTTCAATTGAAAATATATACAAATTTGCTAATCTTAAGGGAAAGCATCCGGATGCACATGAAAATGAATGGATTCAACAAATTACGCCAGTAAATAAATATCTGTATATAGCTCTTGATGCCAACCGTGGATTAATTATCTTTGATATACAAAAGAAAATTTATCAGCTTCTCCCAATAAATGAAAATTGGTGTATTCAAGATTGTTTAATAATTTGATAAAATGAAATATCAACCTATTTTTCTTATCTATCTAAACCGTTCAGGCTCTACTTTTTTAGCTAAAAATTTAGATCAATTTGTCGATATTGGAGTTACTCCCGAAGCCCATTTAATAGATAATATATATAAATCCGGCTACAATGTCAAGAACCGTAAAATGCTAGAAAAATATTTAGATCTTTTCTATAAATACGACAAAAATAATTCATGGAAAATACAAAGAAAAACCTTGGTGAATTATATTGAGAAAGAATATTCCTATCCACTTGCCTTCAATCATTTTTTAGAAAGCCTCTTCAATCTTTATTTTTCTCCTTTACCTCCAATTCTTATCTATAAAAGCCCCTATCTTTTCTTTGTTGATAAGATAAAAAAGCTTTTCCCAAACGCAAAGTTCATTCTAATTATCAGAGACTTAAGAGGCATATATAACTCACAAAAAAACACCC
>CAYQXT010000465.1:0-2640 GCA_964421365.1 uncultured Bacteroidaceae bacterium | reverse complement strand
CCATCGTTTTTTATTTTTTTGTCGAAATCAAAAATAAGGGATTCTGAGGGCTTTTAAAAATTTAAACTTTCGGACGCTAGTGATATTTTGTCAATGCAAAAATACAATTTAATATTCATTTTTATTTTGTCTGATATTTTTATTTTTCATTACAGCACTAATATCAATGCGCATTAGTAAATCTTTTGTAACAGAGCGTTTTGCATCATTAAAAATAAGAGAACTTAAAAATTCTTTAACCTCTTCTGATTTTAGAACTTCAAAAATTGTTTCAGCTTCCGTCCGGTCATCAAATCCTATAAAATAACAAGTATCATCAAGCATTATTGATTTATTATTATTGTCGGGCTTTATTAATGTAAAATTTAATTGTTTGTAAAGTCCTGAAATTGCAATTTTATATGGTTTAAATGAATAATCGCCTATTCCAAAAATTGAAAATGCAGGTTTACCCTTATAAATACTTGATTTTCGTTTGTTAAATAAGTCTAATTTGCTTTGTAAATAATTATAGGTTTTAGGATATTCATTTTTTATGAATGAAGTTTCTTGTCCTATCTTTTTTTGTGTTACAATCGTATATTTTCTTGTTTTATTGATAGTTCCGCCTTTCAAATCTGAACTTTTAAAAATGCCGTAAACTAATTCCTCTTCAAGTTCAAATTTTTCATTGAATTTATTTTTGTATAGATTTTCATTTTTTTCAATTTCCATTACTTTCGTCAGGTCGTGTTTCATACCTTGTCGCCATTCGTATTGACAAATTCCGTCGAAATTTGCGTATTTTTGGTAAGTATCGGTATTTGAAACAAATTTGTCATTTATCCAGCCAAATTCTTTAATTTTTTCTTTTGTATAAAAATCAAATTCTGCACATAATTTATCCGATTTTGAGTTTAATTTACAATAAAATAAACTTGCATTTACCGAAACATTAAATTCCTTTTTGGCATCAATTATATATTTTTCAAGATTTGTGATTTTATAATTATTTGCAATTTGCCTTTGTAAAACATTTTTTATAACTGAATTTTTCACAAGAAAAGCAAAATCGCCTGTTTTATCTGCGAACTTATCAAACAATGAATTTGTAATAAATTCGGCAATATCAAAATTGCCTTTTCCTGTCATCGCATCTAAACCTTTGTGATTTTTAAAATTTACTTTTCTTGGTAGGTTTTTAGAATTTATTCCTGAAAGCTCAGTGTTTGTTACCCAAGGCGGATTACCGAGAATTAAAAAACTGTCATTTTCTTTAATTTTGATATGGTTTTTTGTGTTGAAATCAAAAATATTAGCGTGAAAAAGTTTTATTTCGGGTCTGTTTTTATTTGGATTTTGAATAAAATAGTCGAGAATTTTGAATTTAGTAATTTGGACATACGGTTTATAAATTTCAACACCGTATATTTGCTCAATATTATCAAAGGTTTTAAGTGATGAAATGATAAAATTGCCTTTCCCAAATGTGGGTTCGAATATAATGTTCGGACTTGTTTTTTTTGATTTTAAGAGTTCACAAATCTGGTCAGATAAATTAGTATTTGTCTGATAATCACCGTATTCAGACTTTTCGTTTCTGTCTGATAAATTCAAAGATTTATCTTTAAAAAAGTCTGCATCTTCCGGATTTTCAAAAAAATCAACAATACCACAAAAATTCTCAATTTCTTGATTTATTTCCGGCAAATTACTATTGAAATTTATGCTTTTTTGTAGAAAATCAATTGATTGCAGGCTTATATTTTTGTCAAAAGTTTTCATTAGCCTGTAATTTTATCAATTAATTTACTAATACCTTGTATGCTTTCAGCAAGTCTGACAATTCTGCCGTATTGAAGTCGCCATTGTAGGGCGTTTGAGATTGTTAAATATCCCTGTTTTGGCGGATTTTCGATAATCTTATTTGCTATTTGTGAGAGTGTTATTTCATCGGCAGGAATATGCTCTCCAACTATTTTTGTAATCTTTTTTAACTTGCTTTTCAACTGATTACTACTTTCATCTCCTTGTTTTAACAACACAATATCTATGTCTTCCGAAAAACGGTCAATTAAACGATTACATTTTGCCAGAGCAGTTCCGCCCTTAAAAATGCAAGTTTTTCCCACTTCATCTGAAAAGATGGAATGTAAGGCAAGTGTAACCCAATAATCTTTTTCAACATAGATTTCGGCAATTTCCTTTAACTGCGATGTGGCAATTATAGCATCTTTAAAAAGTTCTTTGTTGTGGTGTAATCTCATTTAATATTCCATTTTTCAGCAGTGGGTAAAATATCTTTCGTTAGTCCCAATTTATATTCCGACAAGGGATTAAGGCTCTCTCCAAAACTTTGGGTATCTATTTTTACATCTATGTTTTCAAGTAATGCACCAAGAAAAGCCCTTACTCTCGGCGGATATTCAAGTGCGATTTCGATCAATTCTTTTATTTTGTTATTTTCTAATTCTAAGATTTTACTTGTTAAGATTCTGAGGGCACTTTTTTTGTTTATATCCGGTATCTTTTTAAAGTCTTTCAAAGCATCGAGAAGTTCAAGTAATTTGTAATTTTCATCTGTTACTTCAAAATAACTTCTTACCGCTTTTGCTTTTATGTTTCCTCTTGATATGTAAATTCTCTTTTTATTACTTGCAA
>CAYQXT010000464.1:0-2645 GCA_964421365.1 uncultured Bacteroidaceae bacterium | reverse complement strand
TCTATTTTGAGGCCACTGCGGTAATTCTTACTCTGGTTCTTCTTGGGCAGCTATTAGAAGCCCGGGCACATAGTCGCACCAGTGGAGCTTTAAAAGAATTGATGAAATTAGCCCCATCGGAAGCGACTTTAGTCAAAGACGGAGAAGACAAAGTTATCTCTATTCACGACATAAAAACAGGCGATTTGCTGAGAGTAAAACCTGGTGATAAAATTCCTGTGGACGGTAAAATAAGCTCGGGAGAAGGTAGCATAGACGAATCCATGATAACCGGCGAACCCATACCCGTAGATAAAACCATGGGTGACAAAGTTACATCCGGAACTATAAACGGCAACAAATCCTTTGTAATGATTGCCGAGAAAGTTGGCTCGGACACCATGCTCTCACAGATTATCAAAATGGTGAACGAAGCAAGTCGGTCGCACGCGCCAATTCAAAAATTAGCAGATACCGTTTCAAAATATTTTGTTCCCATAGTTGTATTAGTCTCTGTCCTTACTTTCATTATTTGGGTAAATTGGGGACCTGAGCCGGCTTATGTATATGCCTTTGTAAATGCCATAGCCGTTTTAATCATTGCCTGCCCTTGTGCCTTAGGGCTTGCCACGCCAATGTCAGTAATGGTAGGAGTTGGCAAAGGAGCCCAATCCGGTATATTAATTAAAAATGCAGAAGCATTAGAAACCATGAATAAGGTAAATGTATTGATTACCGATAAAACAGGCACTATTACCGAAGGCAAACCATCAGTAGAGCAAATGTGGGCGATAGAAAGAATAGAAACAGACAATCTGTTGCAAAAAGTAGCCTCCTTAAACCAATACAGCGAACATCCACTTGCCGAGGCCGTTGTGAAATATGCCAAACAAAAAAAGATTTCGCTAATAGAAATAACCGATTTTGAAGCCGTAGCAGGAAAAGGAGTTACTGGTAAATTAGGTAGCGAAAACATCGCATTAGGCAATCTCAAACTCATGGAGATACAAGATATTGCAGTTACTTCGGATCTGAACAACAAAATCGTGAACGAACAAAAGAAAGGGAAAACGGTTTCTTATATTGCCATCAATAAAAAAGCCATAGGCTATATCAGCATCACCGATGCGATAAAAGAAAGTAGCAAAAAGGCCATAAACGAGCTTATAAAAAAAGGTGTAGAAGTAATCATGATGACCGGCGACAATAAAAATACCGCCACAGCCGTTGCTTCCGAGCTGAATTTAAGCAATTTTCAAGCCGAATGTTTGCCCGAAGATAAATTGAACAAGATAAAAGCCCTGCAAGCCGAAGGAAAGATTGTGGCCATGGCTGGCGATGGTATCAACGACTCGCCCGCCTTAGCACAAGCCAATGTGGGTATTGCCATGGGAACAGGAACAGATGTTGCCATCGAAAGTGCCGGAATAACACTGGTAAAGGGCGACTTACAAGGTATAGTAAAAGCAAAAAATTTAAGTGCAATGATTATGAAAAATATAAAACAAAATCTTTTCTTTTCATTTGTTTATAATGTTTTAGGTGTGCCAATTGCCGCCGGAGCACTATTCCCTGTGTTTGGAATCTTGCTTTCGCCAATAATTGCCGCTACAGCCATGAGTTTTAGCTCTGTTTCAGTAATTGCCAACTCATTACGACTAAAGAAGTTACCACTAAATTAAAAAAAGATGATTTTGGGTGCACAAGCGGGCTTTGTTTAATTACAAATTGACAAAGCTCGCTAAGATTAGCCCTAAGCCTTATTTATAATACGTTTTTCATTATCTTGTATCCTAAAACCCATAGAATTCGCTTTATATGCATATAAGTAAGTTCTTTTTCAGCAACAAACTTAATAACATTCAACCATTCTCTTCTAATGTTTCCTCTAGCAATTCGACAAAATTGAGTTCTAAATCGGGTAAATTGCTTATTTTTTTTATGCTACATATCCATATTTAACTGTACTTGTTTTTGCGTCTTATTTTGTTTGATAAAACCCACTTTACCTGTAATGTCGTGTAATTGACAGTCTGTTTTTATCCATCGACAGAATATCACATTTATTTTTCACGATTTCGAGTATAGAAGGATTGTTTCTTCGTAAAATACCAGCCGTACGCATCAATATGGTATTTACCCTTTATTTTTCTTTGTTTATCAATTCCAGATTTCTAAACGAAGGGTGTGCCATTATTTTCAATTTAGGCTTTTTACTTCTACCCAATAAAAATAGTATTTTATACCGTGCCGGTATTGCATTTTATATGCTAAACCTCACTCATTACTGAATATCAGCAAGCTATCAGGACGTATTTACAAATTTAAAAGCGGCTGAGTAAAATAAGCACCCTGAGCTATTTATTGTATCGTACATTTTTATAAGCAACTATTATTTAGCAACAAACAGTATTCACCATTAATAATTCAAATGGATTATAGCACCAAAGTATAAACTACGTTGATCGTAAAAATAAAAATGAGTTTGCGTATAATTGCTATTATATACAATATCCCGTTGATTCTTTTTATTTAAAAGATTAGCTACCGTAAGGAAAATAATCAATGCATTTTTTTTCAGAGGAATATATTTACTAATATTCAAATCTAAACGACTATAATTATCATATTGTCCGGTATAGAGTTTCTCGCCGTAAAATGGCTGA
>CAYQXT010000463.1:0-2678 GCA_964421365.1 uncultured Bacteroidaceae bacterium | reverse complement strand
TTATCCAAATAAATAGGACTGTTTTTTAATATTTTTTAATGATTTTTTTAATTTGGTAAGGGAATTATTAACTGTTATTGATACTGTTTTTGCGGTAAAATAATATTGTGTTTAGATGAAGATAGTTTTAATAAAAAGTCATAATAAGAATTTATTCAAAATAATGTGTAGGCTTTTCAAAAGTAGAAAAATCTCGTTGCTTTATTCATACTATGACTCTTGTTGCTTTTTTTGTCTCAATTCTTAATGAATTTTCCGGTATAGTTATTCTTATTCGTCTGAATATTAATAAAATAAATTCCTTTTTTTAGATTGTTGACCCAAATTCTATTTTCTGTATCTATTTTCTGTTGCCTGACAATTTTGCCGAAAATGTCGTAAATGATAATTTTTTTTGTCTTCCTTTCCTTCGTATTTAAAGTAAAATAGTTACCAACAGGATTAGGAGAAATAGCTATTTTTTTATATCGTGCGTTATTGGTGAAAATACTTTCCAAAGTTACATTATAATAGCAGGAAGAATAGGCGGTATCATGGTATTGGATCTCATTGTCTTTGTAGACACATAAAGTTGTTCTCCAGTTGTAATTACCAACATAAAAATAGTAATTATCGCGCAAAAGACCATCAAGGCTACCAATTCCCTCTATCCAAATTTCGGGAATTTTGAAACTGGTATCTTCCTGATAATAGTTACTTACATAGAAAATTTTTCTTACATACGAATTTATCAAGGAATCTCTTATGGAGTCTACTTTAACTACCAATTTTGTATTATATTTGGTGTATAGAAATGTATCATTTTCCTGAAGCGAAAAATCATACACTTTGAACTCATTCTCATATTTATCAGAATCTGTCTGTAATTGAAATATGGCTAGTTTTTCTTCTCTGAGATAAATTGTAGTATCTTTCCAATTTTGACCTAAAGAATCCTTGGATACTTGTATTTGATAATAGCTTTTCTTATTAATTACGGTTTGATTTTTTATTCGATACCAAGTAGTCTCGTATGTCGGTTGCATGTGAAAGGGTCTAATGTCTTCATCTGCATTTAAAACACTCCATCGCTTGGCCGTATCGAGTAGGTTTTGTCCATAACTTAGGTATTGAGAGCTAATTATTATCAAAGTGAATAGTATTTTTATTTTTCCCATAATCATTTATTTACATCTAATTGTCGTAATGAATACTTCTGACCCTTTCTGAACTTCAAAATTGGTGCCGAGTGTAACGCCTTCTCCTGCTTGAAAACTTACCCTAGCACCGGAAATTCCATTGCCTTCTATTTTAAAATTAGAAGCATTAATTGTTTCTTTTGCTTCGTAAACTTTATTTTCGTATGAATGTACAGTAGTGCCGTCTAAATTCAGATTGATAGTTGTTGAACACTTAGGGCTGATGCCAATTATGGCACTATATGCATAGTTTAATGGCGATATGTCATGAATCGCATCATTATCTATATTGTACAAATAATAATAGGCATCATCGGCTCCCCCTCGTCCCATAGTAAAGTGAAAATAATTGCTATTTTCAACTCCATCAATAACTGCTGCATGTCCCTTATGCCTAGCGTACATGACAAATAATACAGGTCTTTTATTTATTAATTCATTCCTTACTAATTTTTTAAAGGAACTATAATTATTGGCAATATAATTCTCATCTAAGTATTGCCAATTGTCCGAATAGTTAAAATATGATTCTAAGGCTTGTGCCCAATCCGATGGCGGTCCATTCGTTCCTACCGTCCAGTCTGTGTTTACAACAATACCACACTGGTAAATTAAGCGACTCACTTCGTGCATTTCCTCGTTTGTGATGCCATCTATAATATTGAAATTACCCTCATTACAATTGGCTTGCCCATTGCCGCAATGTGTAAGTCTGAATGGCATACCGGCATAATTATACCATTGCCTTGAGAAATCTATTCCATTATAAATTCCCTGTCCCTGAATGGGGTAGTTATGATATTTAATAATTTGTGCCATAGCAATTGGTACACAGCCATAATCTGCTACTTGGTTGGGCATTTCTATTGAGTAAGGATACCAATTTGCCCAGCGAGAAGAATGTGCTGTTTCGAGAAGTGGACGAATAGTAAGCCCACTATAAGAAATAAAAATAAGTTTCGCTGAATTAGTAGAAATTTTTTCTATGGAATTACGTTTTTTTTTTTTTTGGTATTCAATATGTTTTTCAACGCTGCTTAGCCAATACGTAGAGAAACTATCTCTCTTTGTTTCAATAAATTTTCCTGTTTTACTATATGCAATTATAGGTGCAATTGCTCTGTCGCCAGATAATAAGATGTAGCCACCTTTTTTGAAATTTATAATATAGTAAGAAATTTCATTATTTTGTTTCTTTTCTTTTATTTCTATGCTATCTACTGAAATTTTGCGACTTTTTAAGTCGCTCATAAATTCTTTAGCATACGATTTTGCTGTTTCTCTATCTATTTTTTGTGCTTTAGTTTCTTTTACTATGAGTGAGGAAAAGATAAGCATTAATGCGAAAATGTAAATATAGTTTGTGATATTTTTCATAATTCTAAATTTATTATTTTCATAATCTATATTTTTCAATAAATATTTATGTTAACGAAATAAAACCTCCGAAAAGGAGTATCACGAGGATACTCTGTAAATTTGTTGTTTTCATCGTTTTAT
>CAYQXT010000462.1:0-2682 GCA_964421365.1 uncultured Bacteroidaceae bacterium | reverse complement strand
GAGATAGATTATTGAGCGAGAATGGTAATCGAGACAAGGCTGATTTAGAGAATTTGTTTGAAGCCTATTATTGGAACTAAAAATGGGAGATTGGAAAATGAAAAATTTTATCAGACTATTTTTTTTATATTATCTTTTATAAGTTGTGACCCAGTTACGTATGTTTGTTATAATATAGACAACTCAACTGATAATAATTTAGTACTTATTTTTCATAGTAGTATTGCTATTGAAAATGATACTATCCCTTTGAGTAAAAGTTCAATTGTAGAATGGCGAATTGTGTCTGTAAGTGGCAAATTTCCTGAAAATATTGATTTAAATCAATATTATGACTCAATTATTATTGAATCTAATAATCTCGTTGTTAAAAGGTATATTTCGATGATGAATGGTAAAAACATATATAATTATAAATATTGGGAAGAAAGCAAAAAAAGCAAAAGAAACTGTGATACATATTTCAGATAACAGAAGAAGATATTGCCAATAGTGGTGGAAAGTAGAATACTCTTTCACTAACACGCAATATAACAAAAAGCGGGTGAGGTAGTATTTTGAATATTTCTTACCCGTTTCAACTTCATTACGGTTTGATAGTTAATCACTAGCACTCCGCTTCATGCCATATTGTCATCGATATGGTTCATTGCATTAACTATACTTCCCTCTTTTATCGCTTGATGAATTTAAGTCCATCAATTAGACACTGAATTTAAACTGCAAATGTAATATTACTATTTTTTTTATTTCTCCACTATAATTTTTATGTGTTCCCTGATACCTAAAATTAAATGTATATAAACTATCAAAGTAGGGATAATTTATCCATAAAAATACCCTTTGCTTATGAAGGAATTCGGATTAAATTGTTTTTTAGTTTTTTAGCGTTATTTGTGCTTCTTTTGGCTTGTGCTTAGAAGTTTGTATTTTCTGAAAAAGCTTCGCCATTTGAGTTTTATGACTCCCCAAAAAGCTTCGTTAAAAATACCTCCGCTCATTTTTGAGCTACCCTCTTCTCGAGGCATAAAAATAATGGGGACTTCCTTAATTTTAAAGCCGAGTTTCCAAGCTGTAAATTTCATTTCTATCTGAAAACCATAGCCTTTCATTTTTATTTTATCTAAGTTGATATTTTCTAAAACAGGTCGTGTATAGCACTTAAAACCGGCAGTTGCATCTCTAACCGGCATACGGGTTACAAAGCGTACATAGGCCGATGCGTAATAAGACATTAATACGCGTTGCATAGGCCAATTCACCACATTCACACCCGTAATATAGCGCGATCCAATGGCCAAATCGGCATCTCCGGCGCAAGCCTCGTGTAGGTTCAGTAAATCGTCTGGATTATGCTGAAAGTCGGCATCCATTTCGTAGATATATTGATATTTAGGATGTTGCAAAGCCCATTTAAAACCGGCGATATAGGCGGTTCCTAAACCTAATTTTCCTTTGCGCTGGACGATATGTAATTTTTCGGGAAATTCTTTTTGCAGATTTTTCACAATTTGGGCGGTTCCATCGGGCGAATTATCGTCAATTATCAATAAATGAAGATCTAAGGGCAAAGAGAATACTTTGCGTACCATCTTTTCGATATTCTCTTTTTCGTTGTATGTGGGTATAATTACTAAATTTTCAGCCATTTCTATTCTTTATCCTTAAATATGTGCCAAATATAATAAGATTTTAGAGTCCAAAAAAACAGGGCCTGCAAATTTATCTTAATGAATAGAGTATTTTTTTGTAAATACGTTGTATTTTAAAGGCAAAAATACGCCATAATCCCATTGATTTATTGTCGATTAATGATTTCATTCTACCGTTTAGGCTTCCTTGTACGGCAAGTACTGGATGTGCCCAGTATATCTGAACTAAGTTATTATCGGCACATTCATTATGAAACCAATCAATAGGGAGGCTACATTTTGAGTGTTGCATTCTGGAGAGTATATTTTTCGCTGCTTTTCTGTCGATGATATATGCTCCGGCGAGGCGCCCTTTTTTTTGAGGATATAAAATTTTGTTTTTCTGGCGTTTACTTCGGGCAACATATTCTATCTGAGAATCTTCTAAAGATATTAGGAAGCTATTCAAAGCTTGCTGTTTTATTTCGTTTTCTATTTTGGGGAGTAAAATATCAAATTTTTTATAGAAAACAATATCGTCTTCTAAGATGAGGGCATAAGGAATATTTTGTTCGATAATTTTTTTGTAGGCGAGCAGATGTTTGTAGGCACATGAGCTTGCAGCACTTTTTTTTTTCATTTTTCCGGCAAAAAAATCAGATAGAATAGCATTTGATAAATCTTTAATATCGCCGGAATTTATAAATTCGAGCTTTAATTTTTTACCCTTTAGCTCATTTGTGATGTGCTTTTCACGCTCGTAGGCATCGGAAACGTGAATGATGAATGCTTTCATAGGCCTCACTCAAACATTTGTAAGTTATGTAGTTTGGAATACATTCCATTGAGTGCCAGTAACTCATTGTGTTTTCCTCTTTCCATTATTTTCCCTTCGTGCAGTACAATAATTTCATCGGCATTGCGAACCGTAGAAAGGCGATGCGCGATAACGATAGAGGTGCGGTTTTCCATTAAATTATTTAAGGCGTCTTGAACCAGTTTTTCCGATTCGGTATCTAATGCCGAGGTGGCTTCGTCAAGTATCAGAATA
>CAYQXT010000461.1:0-2701 GCA_964421365.1 uncultured Bacteroidaceae bacterium | reverse complement strand
TGAAGCATATCTTCGATTTGTTGACTTAAAGCAGGAATTGATTTTTTACGTTCCGAAATAACTCCCAAAGAACGTTCTGCTTCTACAAACACGGTTAAATTATCATCTTTAGGCCCCCGTAGCATAATACGGTGGATCTCCCCCAAACCTGCCATCTCTTCCAAAGAAGGTGTAATCAGACCACTCAAACCAATAATATCCACCTTATTTTCAATGGCTTTTTTCAGAATTTTTTCGGCAGGCACCATCACGCCTAAATCTATTATTTCGTAATTATTGCAGGAAAGTACCACGCCAACAATATTTTTGCCTATGTCGTGAACATCTCCTTTTACGGTAGCCAGAAGAATTTTGGCTTTTCCGGCAGCTTCCTCGCCGGTTTTACGTTCGGCTTCGATAAATGGCAGTAGATGAGCTACGGCCTTTTTCATTACACGAGCGGCTTTAACTACCTGAGGCAAAAACATTTTGCCTTCACCAAACAAATCGCCTACCACACTCATACCTTCCATTAAAGGGCCTTCGATAAGTTCCAGCGATTGGGTAAATTGCGAACGGGCTTCGGCCAAATCGACCTCAATATACTCTGTAATTCCTTTAATTAAAGCATATTTCAGACGCTCATTTACCGACTTTTGTCGCCATTCTTGTTCCTTTTTCTCGTGTTTACCGTCTAATTTTACTTTCTGAGCATAATCCAAAAGCGCTTCGGTGGCATTCGCATTGCGGTTAAAAATCAAATCTTCGGTTAATTTCAGTAATTCCGGATCTATCTGGTCGTAAACCTGCAACATTCCGGCATTTACAATGCCCATATCCAGGCCTACTTTTATGGCATGATATAGAAATACACTATGCATGGCTTCTCGAATCACATTATTACCCCGAAAGGAAAAGGATAAATTACTAATTCCGCCGCTTGTTTTGGCATAAGGCAAATTTTTCTTTATCCAATCTACCGAATGGATGAAATCCAGCGCATAATTGGCGTGTTCCTCTATTCCGGTGCCAATAGTTAGAATATTCATGTCGAAAATAATATCCTGCGGCGGAAAATGCACCTGTTCGGTAAGGATTTTATATGTTTTTTGCGCAATTTCTATTTTTTGTTCAAAAGTAGAAGCCTGCCCCTGCTCGTCAAAGGCCATAACCACAACTGCTGCGCCATAAAGTTTAAGTTTTCGGGCGTGTGCCACAAACTGCTCTTCGCCTTCTTTCAAGCTAATGGAATTAACAATAGCCTTGCCTTGCAAGCACTGCAAACCAGCTTCTATCACCGGCCATTTAGAGGAATCTATCATGACAGGCACGCGCGCAATATCCGGGTCGGACATCAGGATATTCAGAAATGTAACCATGACTTTTTCTGCGTCAATCATGGCATCGTCCATACATACATCTATAACTTGTGCTCCGTTTTCGACTTGTTGTTGTGCCACACTTAGCGCTTCTTCATAACGATTTTCGCGAATCAGGCGAGCAAATTTCTTCGATCCGGCAACATTGGTACGCTCTCCGATATTAATAAAATTAAGCTCGGGCGAAATATTCAGAGCTTCTAATCCGCTTAGTTTTGTCTGGGGTTCTACATCCGGCACTTTATGAACATTTGCTTTTTCCACAACTTTAGCAAATTCTTTGATATGTTCCGGAGTGGTTCCGCAACATCCTCCCAAAATATTTACATAGCCTTTATCCACATATTCTTTTACTTCTATGGCCATATGTTCGGGTGTTTCGTCATATTCGCCCAGTTCGTTAGGCAGACCGGCATTTGGATGCGCACTCACATAAAAAGGTGCTTTTTTAGAAAGTTCTTCTACATAGGGCAACAAATCAGAAGCTCCAAAGGCACAGTTCAGCCCGATAGTCAGCAATTCGACATGCGAAACCGAATTCAGAAAGGCCTCTAGTGTTTGTCCGCTTAATATTCGTCCGCTTTTGTCGGCGATAGTACCACTTACCATGAGAGGGATTTTCCAATTACGCTCTTCCATAAGCCAGTTAATAGCAAAAAGGGCAGCTTTGGCATTTAATGTATCGAATATTGTTTCTACTAAAAGAATATCAGCGCCACCATCGAGTAAACCTCGCGCCTGTTCGTAATATGCGGCTTCCAAATCCTTGAAATTTACGGCGCGAAATCCGGGGCGACTGACATCGGGCGAAAGTGAAGCCGTTTTGTTGGTTGGTCCCATAGAACCGGCTACATATCTCGGCTTTGTAGGATTTTGACAGGTAAATTTTTCAGCGGCTATAGCTGCCAATTCTGCACCGGCTTTATTTATTTCATACACAATATTCTCCATGCCATAATCGGCCATAGAAATGGCATTGGCATTGAACGTATTTGTTTCGATAATATCCGAACCGGCTTCGAGATAAGCTTCGTGTATCTCGCTGATAATTTGGGGCTGTGTAAGACATAAAAGGTCGTTATTTCCTTTTAAATCGGTGGGATGTTGAGCAAAACGGATGCCTCTATAATCTTTTTCTTCAAGTTTATATCGTTGTATCATGGTGCCCATAGCTCCATCAAGCAGTAGGACACGAGATTTCAACAGGCTTTTTATGGAAGGTCGTTCTATCATTTGTACTAATTTTTAATCTACAAATATAGGAAAGAAATGGAGAATGGTAAATTACTCTTGAGTTTCCTCAAAAATCTTCAAAAAGCAATTCCAACTGATTTTTCGGTATT
>CAYQXT010000460.1:0-2705 GCA_964421365.1 uncultured Bacteroidaceae bacterium | reverse complement strand
CTGAGGGGAACCCCCCTGTAATAAAATACACCCGTGTACTTGCCGTCTCTGGTCACTTCGTTGAGCTGGACCTGCACGCACTTGAGAGATTCCAGATCATCCATATCCAGAGTCAAACACTGCTCCACTGCCCCGCTGATTCCCATACAGTGTGTGCCTTGCCCCTGTTTCGCCAGAGAGTTGCAGCAACAGAACACTATCAAAATCACCATTGCACACAAAATATTTTTTTTCATCCGCTATTCTCCTCCTGGCCTCTTGCAGACCCGCGTGCCTAGTATCTGGCCGACAGGCCAACCCAGATGCTCCTCCCCGGAGCAGGATACCCGGCCTGAGGCTCGTAGTTTTTGTCAAATATATTTGTGACCGAAACAAAAGCCTCCATGTAGTTCATGAATTTCTGGCTGATTTTCGCATCAAAAACTGTATAAGAATCAGCCTCCAAAACCTCGGTGGTGGGTTTAGTGGGAGTAGCATCGCTGGATTTATTCCATTGTTTTATTTGGTTTTATAGCCTTACTTATTTTTAATTTGCTTTATTTGCAGTTTTCTAAAAATGTAAAATTAACAGGTCATATTGTTGTTTCTCTTATGGTCCTTATGGAATTTGCCTTATTACTTCAGTTAGGCGAAGGCGAAACAGCTTTGTTGTGGTATTATTTATTTCCGGTATTGGCTTTTTTTATTCTGGGGCGCAAAATTGGCCTAATTTATATCTCTATCCTAATTGTTCCGACAATTACTTATTTAATTTATCCGGTAGGGCACTTTACCCGATATGAATTTACAACTGTTGGGCGTTTTATTTTTACCTTTATAATTACTTCGGGGATGATTTATGTTTTTGAACTTATTCGTTCACGAACCTATCAGGCTCTGGTAAAAACCAATGAGCAAAAAACATATTACTTGAACGAAAGTTTACAGCAAAAAGAAGAAATCCTGGTACAGTCAGAGAAATTAAAACTCACCAATATTGAATTGGCGAAATTGTCGATTGTGGCCAGTGAAACTACCAATGCTGTTAAAATTCTGGATAAACAAGGTACAATAGAATGGGTAAACATGGGATTTACAAAGCTTTATGGTTATTCCATTGAGGAATTAGAGCTGAACTTTAATAATAATATTGATATTCTCTATCCGGAAACGGATATTCAGGCCATTTTGAAAAATTGTGTACGAACAAAAAAATCTTGTAAAATAGAAGCATCTGCCCACTATAAAATCGGTGGCAAAATATGGGTTCAAATCACTTTTACACCTATATTAAATGAGTTTAACGAAGTGGTAAAAATTATTTCTATAGATTCGGATATTACTTTAATGAAACAGGCAGAAGCAGAGATTTTACAACGAAACGAAGAAATAAATGCCCAAAAAGAAGCTTTGTCAGAACAAAATACCAAAATAGAAATCCAGCATGATATGATTAAAGGTTCTATTCGCTATGCCAAGCGAATACAGAGTACAATTTTACCCAGTCCAAAATTATTAGACAAATATTTTAACTGGGCAGTACTTTTTAAACCAAGAGATATTGTCTCTGGTGATTTTTATTGGTTTACAACGGTCTTAGAACCCGTACATAAACGTTTGTTTTCTTTTGTTGCTGTGGTAGATTGTACCGGCCATGGCGTTCCGGGAGCTTTTATGTCGTTAATAGCCTCTCGTTTATTAAATGAAATAATTAATGAACGCATGATATTGAGCCCTGCTGAGGTGCTTACACGAATAAATAAGGAGGTGCGAAAGGCATTAAGACAGGATGAAACGGATAATAACGATGGTATGGATATGGTATTAGTTCGTATTGAAAATACTGAGAACGATAGATTTGATCTTCTAGTTAGCGGTGCCAAACGTAATTTAATTTATTTTGATAGATTGCAAAATGAAATAAAAACGGTAAATGTTGATAGAAAAGGGCTGGGTGGTAGGAGTAACAGACCGAATTATCAATTTAAACAGGAGAAAATTGAATTAGAAAAGCAGAGCATTTTGTATTTATTCTCGGATGGACTAATCGATCAAAATAATTCTGAAAGGAAACGTTTTGGGACAAAACGTCTGATGACTTATTTTAATAAAAATAAAAATAAGTCGGTGAACGACCAGAAAATGATTATAGATAATGAATTTACTAAATTTAAAGGCGAGGAGGAGCAGCGCGATGATATATGTATGTTGTTTTTGGAATTGAAATAGTAAGCTTTCTTTAAAAAAATGGCAAGAAATACCTTTTTAGTATGAATTTTGTATTCTGGAAATAGTGTTATATTTGTAACCTTATTTCAATAAAAATGAATCGATTCATACTTCTTTTTATTTTATTTTTGCCATTATATCTATATTCGCAGAAACCCAAGCGTGTTACACAAAATGATTCACTTTATGATGTAGAGTTTGACATTAAGAATAAGCGAAAAGTTGACAGACAACGGCTTATTCAGATTGGTGGTCATTACATAGACTCGCTTTTTAACAAGCGAATGGCCTATGAAGATTATCATTTTTTTAGGAAAAAAGATTCACTTCAGATAATCATTTCCTTTAAAGAAAGGGCTGTACGTATTCAGGCACCTACATTAGCTAGAATGTTGTCAACTGATGAGTTGGCCAATACAGATGTTTCTACAGAAATTCCTACTTCGCCTGATAACAATGTAGTAATTTTAGAATTAGATATGAAAGATACTATGACC
>CAYQXT010000459.1:1150-2710 GCA_964421365.1 uncultured Bacteroidaceae bacterium | reverse complement strand
ATTGGCAATGGTTGTGTTTTCATATATTGTAGGAGTTTCATCCCAGTCTATACTATTTTCAACCGTAAGGTTTACCCTGCCTGGATGGTTTTTAATATAAGCACGTTCTATTTTTTCAATAGCGCGGATGGCTTGATATATTTGTCGATTTAAGATGGTCAAAGTACTTTTTATTTCAGAATAGTTTTCATAGAAATAATTGTCTACTAGTTCAGTGGCAAAGTTTAAGCTCGCCGTATAAAAAGTATAAAACTCATCTAATAAACCTAAAAAAGCCCGAATGCTAGACAGAAATACTGAATAATATTCTCTAATACTTAAAATTTCATCTAAGCTAAATATAGAAGTGTTACGAAGAGTTTCTTTTAAGCTCCTGAATTTTTGAATGAGGCATAAAATTCCTATTGTATCTGATTTGCCTGAGGGTGGACATGGTTCAAAATTTAATCCTATACCTTCCTCAGATTTGATCAATAAAATGACTACCCTCCTTAAATAGCCCAACATATTCTCTTGTTCTTGGGATTCATCGGTTGTTTTGTCAATGGCTTGTATTAAGCTTTCAACTTTGACACGAATCTCTTTAATTTGTTTCTTGTCAATATTTTTGAAGCTCAATAGTTTTTCGAGGTCTAAAATAACGGTATTATATAGTTTTTTAGTTTTGGCCTCCATATTAAAAGCTGCAACATTCTTCTCTATATGACCAATGAGTGAGCTGAGTTGTTCTCTATCCAAATTATCTTGTAAAACCAATTGTTCACAATATGATTTTGCCTCTTGAACACCTTCTTTTCCACAATAAGCAGCAGCTAGTTTTTGATGTAAGTCAATTAATTTTTTCTTTCGTAGTTGTTGTTCAGATACTAATTTTATAATATCAGCTGGTTTTAATCTATTATGAGCAGCTATGAGGTCATTTGTATTAATTTCAAAACGGTTTTTACCGCCAGTATCCATTTTAAGTAAATAATTTGGGAAAGAACTTGTAAAAGTTCGAGTATTTACCTTGTCTGTGATAGGCTGTATGGTTTCAATGTCCGATTTAATCTTAGGTTTTTCTTCAACCGTATAAGGTATAAGTGATAGGGAATTAAAGGAATTATTAAGCCTTCCAAAAATTTTAAAAGCATTACTAGAAATATCAAAAAGCTCATTTTTGATATTAATAGTTTGTTTTGAGGTAATTGTCAATCCTTTAATCTCTGGTTCAGTAGTACGTACCGTATGATAAAAACTAAATTCCTCTAAGGTACGGTTAGGAATAGTAAAATCCACACAAGTACCACCAAGGTCTTGTGAAAAGGAAGAGGAATTGACTAGATCCGTATTATCGGGAAGGCTAGGTATAGCTTCTTTACAGCCACATCCAAAATCTTCTGGCATGTTCGAAAGGTCTATTACCAAAATTATATTTTTTGGTAGTTTATTTGTCTCCAACGGAATCAATACCGGATTATCTTCATTGCCAGCAATTACTCCAAAAGCTTTTTTGGTATTCTTATTGACAACCTGACCATAAAAATAACCATTCTTATCTGTTGAAGCGGAAAATACTGC
>CAYQXT010000459.1:0-1140 GCA_964421365.1 uncultured Bacteroidaceae bacterium | reverse complement strand
TTTAGCACTATCAAAATCTAAAGTAGCGTCATCGCTGGTCATTATGATAACTTGTAGGCCAGCTGTTTTTCCTTCACCTGAAAGGTCAATCACCCTACCTCCAATTCTTTTAGTAGCTTTTTCGGTAACTGATGTTTCATTAAAAGTGATTACCTTTGGGTCAACTTTAATTTCAAGCACTTGACTACTATCTTCAGAACTAATCGAGACGTCAGATGCTTTTAAAGCACCGAAACTATAAATTTGTTTGCCTATTAGTTCCCCATCTGGAGAATAGGCCTCAATAGTGATCATTTCATCACTGAGCAATTCCTTTTTTGGAATAAAAAAACGAAAGGACCCTGTAGGGTCAATATCTATTCGATCTTTACTAAATACAGGATTCCCAGATATTTCTTGAATATATATTACCTTTAAAAAATGTCCAGTATATTGATCTGTTATAACTAAATTATCGGTGGGTTTTAATATTCCATTAACACTTAATCTTTTCATTTTTCCAGTTTTTTAATTCATATGATTTTTATTTAATAAAATTCTAACAATTTTATTAAAATTAAAATACCCATGCTTGGGTGTTTTTTATATAAATTTATACTGCAAAATGTGGATTTAAATTAAATCAAAGGCATATGCATACCTAATTAAATGTGGTAATGATTTTATTTTTAGTTTTTGATTAATATTTTTTCGGTGACCTTCAACGGTGTGTCGACTTATAAAAAGATGTTGTGCAATTTTCGGATTATTATATCCTTCAGCCAATAATTGTAAAATTTCTTTTTCACGAATGGTTAGTTGTTTATAAAATTTTATATGCTGCTTTACAAATCGTAGCTCTTTTTTAATTCGGAGTAATTTTTGGCACAGCCGATTTCTACGATAACTTGATTTTTTATTTTTATTTCCTTTTCCCAAGTCATAGCCAAAAGGATTGTATTTGCCTTTATTTATATAGCTAAAACGTTTTACTGAATTATAATCAAAAATAACACCTACAGAAAGTACGGCTGATTCCATTTCTCTTACTAGCTGCTTTAACTGAGAACGATCACTCAGTAATTTTTCATTCTTTTTAGATGAGTCTATATGTTTAAAAACAAATGATTCCATTAAAAAATAGATATCGTAAATTAATAG
>CAYQXT010000458.1:0-2734 GCA_964421365.1 uncultured Bacteroidaceae bacterium | reverse complement strand
GTGTCAATCAGAACAAGAGCGACTCTACGAGTACCGCTTGCAGGCCGGACATCGAGGTTTTGCGGATCAGTGGGTCCTCCTCCCCACGCCGAACCAGCGCTTTGCCGTTGCGGCTCGCCTGTAAACCAGAGGTTAGGGCCGGTTGTTTCATCCTTCCAACTGGTTGTTACGTCAAAGGGGATTTTTCCCAGAATATCAGTAAATCCCTTTTGTCTTACTGTGAGGGTATAACTCCCGGGACGCGGTCCGACAAGAAGCATTACCGTGGGTTCTTTAGATACAAATTTCTTGTCTTTTGAGAGAGATATCTCTCCTGCCATGGGACCGTCTGGAACCAGAAATTCCAGATCATCCACAGTAAGACCGGTTGCTGGGTCTATTTTTACTGGTACTTGATAATAAGAGCCAACAAAAAGTGGAGCTTTTGGCTCCTCCATTACTACGCTTCCGGGCTTGGCTGGCAATATGCCGGGTTTCGGTTTCTGGGGTACACAAGAAAATAATACGAGAACTGCGAGTATTAACGCGCTGCCTAAAAAACGGGTTTTTTGCATAGCTAATCTCCCTGTATAAAGTGTAGTGTAAAAAGCTTAAATCACACAGTTTAAGAAAGCAAGCGTTATGTGTAATTTTTAAGCGCAGGATATTCTATTAAACTTTGGATACTGTCTGAAAAGGTTTGAAGGTTATAATGTTTAATTGAAGTCTTGACAGCTTTTAGATACACGTGCTACATTGGGCGTATTAGGGTTTATGATAGCTCTATTTTTGCTCAATTCTTTAGAAGATTAAGGAGCTTTTAGGGCATATTTCAACCTGAAATTGGAATTTCCTAAAACTTGCTGTAGTTATCACGAAACTAGTTAATCACTTGTTATGTGAAAAAGGGAGAAATAAAATGTTTAAATATTTTCTAATAATTCTTGGACTCATTTCAATTACTGCCTGTGGCGGTGGTGGATCAAGCGACCCAAGCACTAATACCAACACAAGCAATACAAATAACCAAGTTACTTTTACTGATTGGACAGGGAGCGCAAACGGCACATATGTTATAGACGCAACCGACGATCTGTTTCAGTTTGAATACACTTCAGGTTTAATGCATTTTGGTAATACAACAATTACTAACGTATGGGTTGATGCTAGTGCAAATTTGTACTTTAACAGCCAAATTATTGGTGCCGTCACTTACGTTAAAGCAACAAACGGCTCTACTATTACCGGCTTAATATCAAATAGTGGCTTATATATTGACTTCTACGGCCCTGAATCCAGCTTGACGTGGCAGGTCAGCTCAAAAAATCCAGTTTTTGCAAAGGCATCCTTTAATAAATCAAGAAATAGCATTAGTTTAAAAGCACTAGAATCTAATAACAAAAATTCTGGCTCTATTGACTATGAGCAGTCCATACCTAATGCAATTATCGAAAACCGCCCATTAAATAGCGAAGGCTATGCAACAGAAGGGAACAAATAAAAACACATAACAAAAAAATAAACTCTGACAACTTTGAGTTACAGCCTAAAAAACAGGCCGCAACTCAAAGTCGCAGGTTATTTAGGCGTTATGCAGTAAAAAGGAGGAAGTATGTCACCGGAACAATTGAAGCATTTAGAGTTTATTCAGAATGTAATTACAAGAATGAATACAAACTCTTTCCAGATAAAAGGCTGGAGCATTGTGATTTTATCTGCATTGCTAGCTATTTTTGCTTCCACAAAAAACAATTATTTTTTTCTTGCAGCAGCATTTCCAACCTTAATATTTTGGTTTTTAGATGCTTATTATTTAAACCAAGAGCGTAAATTTAGAGGCTTATATAATGATGTTGCTGGAGTTAGTGAGAATCCCATAGATATTAAGCTTTTCGCTATGAGACCTGATCTATATGTAGGCGGAAAATATTCATATTGGAGTACATTTTTTTCTATTACTATTTTAAAAATGTACCTTGCAATGATTGTTTCCCTGATAGGTATTTTTATTTACTTTGAATTTTGTATTAACAAAGGAGCATAAATCATGGCAAGACAGGCATTTTTTAGTTTTAAATATAAGGACGTTTCAAGAGCTATGATCGTTAGGAATAGCTGGGTAACACAAGGTAAACAAGCCTCTGGGTTTATTGATGCAGCCGATTTTGAAGAAGTAAAAAGAAAAGGTGACACCGCTATCAAAAACTGGATAGACAAACAGTTAGAAGGAACGTCTGTAACAGTCGTCTTAGTGGGGGGTAAAACTTGTAGTAGCCGTTGGGTAAAATACGAGATTAAAAAAAGCATTGAACGAGGTAACGGTCTTTTGGGTATTGATATAAGTAAAATAAAAGACCTCCAAGGTAATACCTCTGAGCGATGCGGTAAAATTCCAAATGGCTATAATTTTTATCTCTGGAATAATAATGATGGTTATAACAATATGGGTGACTGGATAGAAAACGCTGCGAGAGATGCAGGCAGGTAACACATATGTGGCGAATAGAGAGAGAATAGCATATGCCAGTAAAAAAGAAAAAATTAGATTCAATGCAATCATTATTATTCGAGATACCAATGAAAGGTGAGACATTGCCTCCTGCGGAGGGTGTTTCATTTTTTCCTGAGGTCAGAGGTCAGTGGAGGTCAGTGGGGTCAGATCTTTCATCGTGACAGTTTTGTCACGATGAAAGATCTGACAATCATATAAAAAGGTTTCAGCTTGCCCTACTTTATAAGTTCATCACACCATTGG
>CAYQXT010000457.1:0-2763 GCA_964421365.1 uncultured Bacteroidaceae bacterium | reverse complement strand
CCGCTCATTTTCCGACATCGGCTGCTACACTCTTGCCGCCCTTGAACCTTTCGATGCCATCGAAACCTGTATCGACATGGGCGCATCCATTACAATGGCCAAAGGAGCAGCCGATGCCGGTATACATCCCGCCATTGCAGTTATTGGCGATTCCACATTTACGCATTCCGGAATGACCGGCCTATTAGACGCCATCACCGAAAATACTAAAATGGTGCTTATTATTTCCGACAACAGCGTTGCAGCCATGACCGGCGCTCAGTTTTCGCCTGCAGAAAATATTCTGGAGAAAATTGTCCTAGGACTCGGCGTTAATCCCGAACATGTTCGTACCATAAAGCCACTACCCAAAAATCGGAAAGCTTTTGTTGATATGTTACAGGAAGAGGTCGAATACGATGGTATTTCTGTTATCGTAGCCCGTCGCGAGTGCGTGCGCGTAGTTGACAAAAGAGTACGAGTAAAAGCCATGCAACGCAAAAAAAACCAAACATGAAGCCGAAAAAATAAATAAAAAAGATATTTGACAGATAATTTGGGAGATACCGGGCTATCGCTTCAATCCCTGCCGCGGGCTTGGCACTATCCAAAATACAAAACGAACATCAAAAAAACAAAAAAAATGAAGAAAGATTTAATAATAGCCGGAGTAGGGGGACAAGGAATTTTGTCTATTGCAGCCACCATAGGCACCGCAGCCCTAAACGATAATTTGAATATGAGGCAAGCCGAAGTTCACGGCATGTCGCAACGTGGCGGAGCCGTACAATCTCATCTGCGTCTGTCGTCTGAGCCTATTTTCTCCGATTTGGTACCCAAAGGAAAAGCCGACATTATCCTCTCTCTGGAACCATTGGAAGGCTTACGCTATCTGCCCTACCTGTCGCCAGAAGGCTGGCTGATAACCAATAGTAAAGCCTTTGTAAACATTCCCGATTATCCAGAAATGGAAAATATAGAAGTAGAAATAAAAAAAGTGAAAAATCACATTATGATAGATGCCGAAGGAATTGCCAAGGAATTAAAAGCCAGTAAATCGGCAAATATTGTATTGGTAGGAGCAGCTTCAGAATATCTCGAAATCAAATTTTCTAAATTAGAAGATGCCATTCGTCAAATATTTGGCTCAAAGGGCGAAGATGTTGTCGAAACTAATCTTACAGCCCTGAGAAAAGGCCGTGAATATGCCGCACAATATCTAAAATAAATAAATTATATAAGAGAAGGCTTCGCTTTATGCGAAACCTTCTCTTTTTTTTAGCTACTTTTTATCAAAAAATCACTCGATTTATAATTCAATTTGCCAAATAATTGAAAGAAAAACAAATAGACTAGTAAGCAATGGTAAATTGTTAAAGATTCAAGATTCTTCCCTATTCTTATTTCACTTCTTTTCCATTTATATAATGGACGGTAAATCCCTTTATTTGATGAGATTTTCTGTATCTTTCTGCTTCGCTGTATGATTTAAAACTTCCCACAGTATATTTATACCATCCGGCTGCCTGATTAATTTTGATGTTCAAATTTGAAGGATTCATCTTTCGCAATTGTGTCTCACTGACCGGAACCCGGGTGGCAGATATTTGTATCCTAAATGAAGAGCCATATTCTGCCGGAGTTACTTTACTTATAGAATGGGTGTTTTGTTTTTTCTTTAAGCTTGGGTCTGCTTCCACAACATCAACCTTACGACCATTTTTATAAGCAATTATAAAAACTCCTGGAGTAGTTATTTTTTGTTTAAATCGCTTGGCTTCTGCGTAAGTTTTAAATTTACCGATAGAATATTTATAGTATCCGTTTTCATACTCATTATTATATAGCGAATAATTATAAATAGACCGCAATTTGCTGAGAGTTAGAGGTGTTGGAGAGGCGGCAACCTGTATCTTGAAAAAAATTTCAGCTTGGGTTTTGGTTTGAGTTTCATCTGGCAAATTTGTGCTATAATCGTTTGTCTCTGTCTGATTTGTCTTTGTTTCGGTGAAATCCGGTAAATTCTCATCTACTTTTTTAGTCTCCTCTACTGAATTGGATTTGTTTGTTTCCTCTGTCTTATTCTCTTCCTCTGAAGTGACAAACGGACTAATATTTGAGTTATCCACTGGTTTTTCGGTTTCGGTGCCTTCTACATCGGGCTCTTCTTTTTTATCTGCTTGAGCATACCAACCTAAATACAAGCCATAAGCTTTTAGTTGTTTGTCAATAGCTTCTTGCTCAAGCTTGTCGGCATCTGCCAATATTTTATAAGCATCTGTTTCTTTGGGAATACGAAGACTTTGATGTCGTTTTGTCTGAGCTTTTTTATATAAGGCATTAGCAGCAGCTTCAAGTTTCTTCCCTTCTTCAATTTTAGCTTCATCATCACTTACTTTTGAGCGGGCAAATTTGAAATTATTTTTATATACATAATAGTATATTTTACTCGCTTGAGAAAAACTTTTTGAGGCGGCAATACTTTTTTGGGCTTGCTTCAACTGTAATTTATTGGTTTTTTTAGTAATTTTTTTAGCATCACTTTTTGAAGCATTTGCTTTTTTATTCTCTAATTTAGTTATGTCCGTACCGTATTTATCTGCTTCGGCATATATCGCCTTAGCCTGACTTAATGCTTTATCACCTTTTTGTAATCTTTTCAATTCTCCTTTGTTCTTTTCAGCTAAAAATTTTTTCAAATTACCTTTTGCGGAAAACCCATTTGTCTGTGAAAATCCTACAAAAAAACTGCCAAGTAAAAAAAATATTATTAATAACTTCTTC
>CAYQXT010000456.1:0-2769 GCA_964421365.1 uncultured Bacteroidaceae bacterium | reverse complement strand
CATAGCTGCCGGTTTACTTGCTGCAATGCTAAAAGATAGTACCCCTGTTTCTATTCGTTTTATTTTCTATCTAACAGCCAATATGCGATTTATCGGGCTTTTTGTACTATTTCTAGGACAAAGAAAACATAAATGGGCTATTTTTGGAGGGGTATTATTCTTATTTTTTTCTACAACGCTTCAAGAAGGTATGTTTCATGACTTGATTCTTTGGTCGGGCTTTATTTTTATCGTCATGGCTTTTATTCTTAAATTTAACAATCAAACAAAATTATTAATTATTATAGGATTAATAGCCGGTGTAGTAATTATTCAGAGTGTAAAGCACCAATTTAGAAAAGTTCTTTGGTCTTCCACAGAAGTTAATGCGACCAGTTTGTTTACAAAGGTAGTAGAACAACGATTTAGTAGCGAAGCAAATGTTATGAATGAATCGAATACCAATGCCATGATATCCCGAATAAACCAAGGATGGATAATTGCCCGTATCATGAATTATGTGCCCCGTTTTGAACCATTTGCCGAAGGAGAGACGATAAAAAAAGCTTTAATTGCCGCCTTAGTACCCCGTTTGCTAATGCCTAATAAGGTAAGAGCCGGTGGACAGCAAAATTTTGAACGTTTTACCGGACATAAACTACGGGGAGGAACCAGTATGAATCTTTCTATATTGGGGGAGGCTTATGCCAATTATGGTGTTTGGGGCGGTTCATTTTTCATGTTTATCCTTGGAATATTCTATAATTTTGTCCAGCTCAAAATTTTTACATGGACAAGAAAATACCCTACCCTTTTACTCTGGATTCCCTTGATTTTTTTACAGGCTGTAAAAGCCGAAGGTGATTTTGCCATTAGCCTGAACCATGTTATCAAAGCCGGAATTATTACTTGGGGAGTCTTTTATTTCCTACCCAAATTTATGCGTGTAGAAATGTAAAAATAATGGTAAATTATGAATGACGAATTTTGATAAAAGTATAAAACAATGAAACACCCATGATAGAGTTTTTAACACACAAGAGCATGATTACATGATGCAGAGCGAAAGTCAGTAATAAGCACAGAAAATTTTGGAAAAATTTTCACTAAAATGTTCTAAAATGACTTATTTAGTTCAAAAATATATGTCTTCTAATGTGTTGTCTATGTGGTTAATTTAAAAATATAAATGGATGATAGTACGTTTTTTCTTTCGTAAAAAATCTGAGGATAAGCATAGTATAGAGCTTTTATTTGCAGCTATACAGAAATATATGCACTATGAGGTAGAAATTAGCAATTATTACAGTTATTTCCGAAGTAAAGGTATTATACGGCGCATGCTATCCGGCTTATTTGCTACATTTTCGCAAGGCGAAGTGAATCATATTACCGGTGATATTCATTTTTTTGCTGCTTTTCTGAAACCCTCAAAAACGATTCTGACTATTCATGATATAGAAATTCTGAAACGAAATACAGGCCTACGTCAAAAGATAATTAAATACTTTTGGTTTGATATGCCCCTGCGAAGAGTCCGTAAAATAACGGTAATATCAGAATTTACTAAGTCCGAACTCTTAAAATACTATTCTAGGTATGCGGCTAAAATAAGTGTTATTCCCAATTGTATAGCGGATATTTACCAAGCTAAAACAAAAGAATTTGACACCACTTGCCCTACCATTTTACAAGTAGGCACCAAGCATAATAAAAACCTTAAAAATCTGGCCAAAGCCATAGAAGATATTCATTGCCAATTAATTATAGTGGGATCGCTAAACCGTACACAAACAGAGTTTTTGCAACAACTGAATATAAAATACAGGCAATACGGGCATATCAGCCTAAGTCAGATGTATAATCTTTATGCGCAATGCGACATGCTCGCTTTCGTCTCTACCTACGAAGGTTTTGGCTTACCTATTTTAGAAGCACAAGCAGTCGGCAGGCCGGTAGTATGTTCAAATGTAACTTCCTTACCCGAGGTTGCCAGAGATTCTGCCCTTTTAGTAAATCCATATAACACTCATGAAATAAAAGCAGCCATTATACAACTAATAGAAAAGCAGGAAATACGTAAGCAATTAATATTAAAAGGTTTTGAAAATGTTAAACGCTATTCGGCCAAAACAATTGCAGAAGCATATTATGCAGTGTATCAGGATATATGAGCAATCGAAAATTTGGTGACTAAAGAAGTTGGGCTGTGATAAATTTCTAATTAATAATAATTTGAATTAACTCACTTTATATAAACTTATAAAGAAGTATTTGTCCTTGTTTTTATATAAAAAAATGCTATCTTACGCGCTACTTGAACTGTAAAGAAAGTTAAAAAATGAAGCAAATTAAACAATCTATTGGATTAAAAATTTCCATTCCGATTATTATTACTTCGGCTATTTTTATCATAGGTATTGTTATGGTAAACAATTACTTTTATATAAATAATGCTAATAAGGCTATTAAAAATTACGTTAAAACAAAAATCAAAGAAATAAATAATAATATTCACAGTAT
Organism: uncultured Bacteroidaceae bacterium; assembly: GCA_964421365.1. GTDB lineage: Bacteria > Bacteroidota > Bacteroidia > Bacteroidales > DYOH01 > CAYQXT01. Next base: position 267 of record CAYQXT010000456.1, on the reverse strand, counting down.
AGAAGACAATGCCTTATGGATTTCTACGATTTGCTCGGAGATGAATCTTGTAAAAAAAGCTTATCAAACTTACTATCAAACAAAAGACTTACAAAAAAGTTCACATATAATAGAAAACTCATTTTCTCAAATAAATAAAGCTATTTTCAACTATACAAAAGAAAAAGCAAAAATTCATTTTCACCTGCCACCGGCACGTTCGTTCATAAGATACTGGTCATCAAAGCGGGGAGATGATATTTCGGATTTCAGAAATACCGTTTTAAA
>CAYQXT010000455.1:0-2786 GCA_964421365.1 uncultured Bacteroidaceae bacterium | reverse complement strand
TACAGTGCAGTAACTCCGCCCTCGGAAGCCGTTGTGGTAATCGGACAAAACGAACTATACTATAGAATCCACTTCAAATCTAATTAAAAAATGAATTCTACTATTTCTGATGCTTATTAGAAATAGTAGAATATCTCAATAAAACGCTATGAAACATATCCTTTTTCTGTTCCTATTTTTTACCAGTACTTGGGTGTTTTCCCAAAGAATAAATATTTCGGGCTATATCTACGATGCCCAGAGCAAAGAAAGTCTGATTGGAGCCTATATCTATACTGTTGATTTTCAAACTGGAGTTTCTACTAATAATTATGGATTTTTTAGTTTAAATCTTAAGGAAGGAGAAACAAAGCTACTCATTAGCAGCATTGGATATAAAACAAAAAAAATAGATCTTCGTTTTTTTTCCGATACTACATTCAATATTTTTCTGAAACCATTGGCCGTAAAAATCTCGCCAATAGTGGTATCGGCAAAAAGTTTACATCATAAAATAGAAGACTCTCAAAGCGGAAACTTCACATTAAACAGTCGGGAAATACGTAATCTTTCGCCTCCATTGTTGGGCGAGGCTGATGTAATGAAATCAATACAGAAGATGCCCGGTATTCAGCCCGGAAGAGAGGGGAGTAACGATTTATTTGTAAGAGGTGGAAATTCGGGCGAAAACCTGATTTTGTTAGATGGGGTTCCGGTATATTATACAGCTCATTTACTTGGTATGCTCTCGGTTTTCAATACCGATGCTATCAAAAATGTCAATTTTATTAAAGGTGGTTTTCCTGCACGTTACGGGGGCGTTTATCTTCTATTGCTGACATTCGGCTAAAAGAAGGTAGCAAAGATAAATTAAAAGGAAGTATAGATATAGGATTAATTTCTTCTAAATTAACGCTTGAAGGACCCTTGAATTCAAAATCTTCTTTTATCATTTCAGGGCGTTTCACCCCTTTAAGTTATTTAGCTCTACTGGCAGAAAAATGGACTACGAAAAATATTAATTTTTATCATTTCTATGATTTTACTGGCAAGTTTAATTATAAGCTGACCAAAAAAGATAAAATATATCTAAGTGTATATACCGGGCGGGATATGTTTAAAACTAAGTTTGAGTACGATGATGCACAAGATGCAGTTTCCAGTTTAACTTCATTTAAACTACAATGGGGAAATAAAATCGCCTTATTACGCTATAACAGACAATGGAGCAAAAAAGTGTTTTCAAATTTATCCTTGGTATATAGCAAATATCAAATGATTTCTGGAAATGAAGCGCAGGGAGCAGATTTATATAAAAATGAAATAGTAAATTACAAAAAAAAAGAAAATTATAGTTCTGGTTTGAATGATTTAGGTTTATTATTTAATGTTGATGCACAATTAAGTAATAAATATTTCTTAAAATTTGGTAGTTCTGTAGTTCAAAAAGAGTTCTTTCCCAAAGCCATAGAATATAGTAATGTCCAACAATCAAAAAAGGACACGCTTTATGATAATTTGGCGGGAAACAAACTAAACATTAAGGCAATAGATTTCAGATCTTATATAGAAAATCATATAAAGCTTTTACCTAACTTAAATTTGAATATTGGTATTCATTTTAACACTTTCTATGTGGAAGATACTTCTTATTATTCTATTGAACCAAGGCTTTCTTTAAGCTATTCAATCACCCCAAATTTAGCACTAAAAACCTCCTATTCACGAATGACACAGGAAGTGCATTTACTTGGTAATTCAGGAGTTGGATTTCCAACCGATATATGGGTTCCTTCTACTAAAAAAATAAAACCAGAGAGTGCTGATCAGCTTAGCATTGGTTTATATACTCAATGGCTTGAAAAATGGCAAGCTACTGTGGAAGCCTATTATAAAGAATTAAAAAATGTAGTTGATTTTTCGCAGGGAACTAATTTTCTGAAAAACGGCCATGAAACAGACCTTTTGAATGAAAGTGATGCAAGTTGGCAGGACAGGCTATTTACCGGAAAGGGACAAGCTTATGGTATCGAATTCTATTTAAAAAGAGAAACTCCAAAATGGATAACATCCATTTCCTATACTTATTCAAAGTCGTGGAGAAAATTTTCTCAAATAAATAGAGGACAAAGCTTTCCTTTTAGATATAACCGGGACCATGTTTTTAATTTTGATTTTAGTTATAAAATAAATGCAAAATTATCTGTTACTGAGGCTTGGCAATATATGAGTGGATATTTTGTAAGTTTACCGGTAAGAAAATATTTCGGACGAGTAAATTCTGAAGGAGTAAATTATGATTATGTAATAACAGAAAAAAGTTCGAAAAATAATTTTCAATCTCCGGCATACCATCGTTTAGATATAGGAATCAGTTATAAAAAAACAAAAAAACAGGGTACTGCAATTTGGAATTTTGGGGTATATAATGCCTATAACAGGCAAAATACCTATGCAATTATTCCCATGGGAGTCAGCTTAGAGCAAATAACGCAAATAAGTTTGTTCCCTATATTACCTTCCATTAGTTATCGCTTTATTTTTAATTAAAAAAATGAAAAAAATTTATAATGTTTCAACCAATAAACCGCTACTAACTTTAAAATTTAGCGTATTAATACTGTATTCCATTTTTTTTATAAGCGCTTGTACCAGTGTATTAGATATAGATATTCGCAATATAGATTCCAAAATAACATTAAACTGTACACTTACCGCCGACTCAACCATACAAGTAAAGCTGAATACTTCCCTACCAATAAACAAAAAAAATTCATCGAATGATTTGTTCCCACCGATACGTGATG
>CAYQXT010000454.1:0-2791 GCA_964421365.1 uncultured Bacteroidaceae bacterium | reverse complement strand
TAACAGTGCTATTTTTATAAAGCGCCAAGAAAACCATTGCCACCGAGCATGGAATACTTTTTTTAAGTTAGTCCCAACATTTAACAGGGAATTCGAAAATATACAAAAATTTACCCAACTTGGAATTCCTACATTAGAGGTGCTTTATTTTGGACAAAGGAATGTAAAAAGTAAGTTGCAAGCAATATTGGTGACAGAAGAGCTTGAGGGGTTTCTTCCTCTTGATTCTGATGTGCTGAAGAGAAAATTATCTGATGATATTAAATTTCGTAAAGGTGCGATACAGAAAATTGCTGAGGCCGTAAGTAATATGCATGAGCAGCATTTACAACATAATTGTTTATATGAAAAACATATTTTTTTAAAGCAGCTTAAAGATGGGGATGTAGATGTTCGTTTGATTGATTTAGAAAAAGTAAAGGGAGTGATATTTCGACGGCAGGCTATGTATAGAGATTTAGACACTTTGTATCGACATTCAGAAGGGTGGAGTAAAACAGATTGTTTACGTTTCTTTTTGTATTATCAAAAAGAACACCGATTGAGTGTTCGGTCAAAAAAAATACTAACGCTTTTTCTTAAAAAAGTGAAAAATAAAATTAATAAAAAACACAAGTTGTAATGTTTTATTGCAGATTTAATTTGCTGTTTATTTTCAATAGATAAAATAAATTAATATGATTGTATTAGGTCTTTCTGGGGCGGTAAACCATGATGCTTCAGCCGCATTATATGTTGACGGTAAATTAGTAGCCGCGGCAGAAGAAGAGCGTTTTTTGCGGGATAAACATGCAAAGGGCAAAATGCCCTATGAAGCGGTTAAATTTTGCTTGCAGTATGCAGGGGTTAAGCCAAGTGAAATTGATCAGGTCGCGTTTCCTTATGCGGAGATTAGCTTAAAATCTCCAGCGCGTTGGCATTATGCAAAACGTTATTGGTATGCACCAGATCGGGCATTGACAGCTTTGTTTTCAGGTAATCGGCGTTATTGGCGTAATCATAAAAATGTGATGAAAATGCTGGATGATTTAGGTATAGGCTCTGAAAGAGTTGAGTTTGTACCTGTAGAGCATCACTTGGCTCATGCCAGTAGTGCTTATCATCTCAGTGGGATTAAAGAAAAGTGTGCCATTATTGGCATCGATGGAAAGGGAGAGTATGCGACTACTTTTTTTGGCTATGGTGAAAATGGAAAGATACATAAAATTAAAGAATTTTATGATCCAGACTCATTAGGCGGATTGTATGGTGCACTCACCGAATTTTTAGGTTTTGAAATGCTGGACGGTGAATTTAAGGTGATGGGGATGGCGCCTTATGGAGATCCTAAACGGTTTGATTTTTCTCGGTTAATAGAATGCACGGGTGACGATTTTAAAGTTAATACGAGGCTGGTGAACTGTTTAGGAATAAGACGTTATAAAAAAGATGGAAAAGGTTATTATTTTAGTTCAAAATTACTTGACTGGTTAGGACCCATGAGAGATGGGGATGAAATTGATGATCCCTATATAGATTATGCAGCCAGTATTCAGGATTTATTAGAAAAAACGGCTTTGTCTTTAATTGAATATTATTTAGGCGATATCATTAGAGAAACAGGTAAAGTATGCTTTGCCGGCGGGGTAGCGTTAAATGTTAAGCTAAATCAACGGATTATTGCGTTACCAGAGGTGAAGGAGTTGTTTGTACAACCTGCAGCAAGTGATGCCGGTACAGCTATTGGTGCGGCAAGCTATGCCTCTGAGATGGCAGGTGTTCCGGTTGAAAAAATGGAGCATGTTTATTTGGGTCCTTCATATACGACGGAGCAGTGTGTGGAAGCATGTGAGCAGTATGGGAAAAAAGTAAATTGGCAAAAGCTGGATAATGTGACAGAACAAACGGCGCAAATACTGGATGATGGAAACCCTGTAGCCTGGTTTCAGGGGCGGATGGAGTTTGGGCCGAGAGCACTTGGGAATAGAAGTATTTTAGGTTCGCCAGATCATTCCGGTGTGGCGGATAGAATAAATGCACAAATTAAATATCGTGAACGCTGGCGCCCGTTTTGCCCAAGCATGCTTGATAAAGTGGCTGTTGATATTTTGCAAACAGAACATCCCAGTCCTTTTATGACTTTTACATTTGATGTGGCAGAGAGCTGGAAATCAAGAATCCCGGAGGTCGTACATGAAGATGGAACTGCCCGTGCTCAAATTGTTAATGAAACCACAAATCCGCGTTATTACGCTCTGATTGAAGCACTGGAAAAGTTAAATGGAAATGCGGTTGTTTTAAATACGTCACTAAATAGAAGAGGAGAGCCAATGGTGTGCAGTCCACTCGATGCGTTGAATATGTTTTACGGGTCTGATCTAGAGTATTTGGTAATGGAAGATGTGCTGGTTTCAAAGTAATTGAATGTTATCTTGAGATTTTAGATAAAATAAATTAATAAAAACACCAGCTATATGCTGGTGTTTTTATTAATACTAAGATAAGTTTTTTGCTATCTTATCTTATTAGGCTGTGTAACTAACGAGTGGAGTGTGGGATCTATTTGTCGATATAGAAACATTTATATGAAAAAGAAACCAAAAAATATAAAAAAACAAAGTCAAAAACAAAAAAAAGGGCTTAGCATATATAAGCGGCTATTGAGCTATGCAATTCCGTATAAGGGCTGGTTTATTCTTAGTTTTTTTGGGTATATGCTGTCATCGGCCACTCAGCCGTTATTTGCGGAAATGTTAAAGCGAATTATTGATACATTACAATCAGAAGGAAGAGAGGAGGCTTTATTCTTGCC
>CAYQXT010000453.1:0-2843 GCA_964421365.1 uncultured Bacteroidaceae bacterium | reverse complement strand
GCTCAAAACCCCAGCCCATTTATTGTAAATTCACATAAGCAAATTGTTCGTATTATTATTTTTTATGCAGATAAAACATTTACTGACTTTCGTCCCGAATAAATATTCTTATTACCTTTGTAGCTTTTAACAAGAGAAAGTTATGTATAAAAAAGTTCTTCGTCCGGTTTTATTCCTCTTTAGTCCTGAAGTGATACACAATTTTATCATCGGTGTTTTGAGGCTCGTTAGTAAACTGCCTTTTTCCAATATCCTTATTAAATTTATTTTTCCTGTTTCAACCAAAGAGGTGAAATTATGGAATCTCGTTTTTAAACACCCAGTAGGCTTAGCTGCCGGCCTTGATAAAAATGCGGAAGCTTATGAGGTATTTGGGAGTATGGGATTTAGTTTTGTGGAAATTGGTACGCTCACACCCAAGGAACAGCTTGGTAATCCAAAGCCTCGAATATTTCGCTTACCTAATGATAGCGCATTGATAAATAGAATGGGATTTAATAATCGGGGCGTAGAATCTGCTATAAAAAATCTTAAGAAACGTAGTTTAGCAAATGTAATTATAGGTGGAAATATTGGGAAGAATAAATTAACACCCAACGAAAAAGCCCTGGATGACTATGTTTTTGGTTTAAGAGAAATTTCACCCTATGTTGATTATATTGTAATAAATATATCTTCACCAAATACTCCAAATCTGAGAGAGTTGCAAAAAAAAGAGCAATTAGAAAAACTTTTATTAGGTCTCAGTGTTGAGAAACAAAGATTAAAAATTGAGAAACCTCTGCTAGTTAAAATTGCCCCAGATATGACTTTTGAACAGATTGATAAAATAATTGAACTAGTCCTAAAATATAATATAGACGGAATTGTTGCTACAAACACTACTATTGAAAGAGATAATTTGTCTTACGAAGAAAATTACGTTAACAATATCGGTGCTGGTGGTCTCAGCGGAAGCCCCTTGAATAATCGTTCTACACAAATTATTGCTTATATTTCTGAAAAAACCAAAGGAAAGTTACCTATAATAGGTGTAGGTGGAATATTGACTGCAAGGGATGCAATTGAAAAACTCCAGGCTGGAGCAAGTTTGGTTCAGCTCTACACTGGTTTTATTTACGAAGGGCCTGGCTTAATCAAACGAGTGGTAAATTCTATTACTTAATTATGAAATATCAAAATCTTATTTTTTTTCTTGCCCTTATCATTTTAAGTATCGACTTTAGTTATTATCCGAAGTTTATTCATTTAATAAATAAAATAAATAATCCGTATAACTCGATATTTAAACTTTTCTATTGGGCAATTCCATTTTTTTACATAATTTTTCTTTTAATTATGTTAAGTAATAAAAAAATAATGCATGAAAGTTATACAAGTGTATATTTGCTTAGCGGTATTTTTATACTAGTATATATCCCCAAATTATTTGCACTCCTATTTACTTTAATTGATTATTTTATAAATTTAGTAGGATATTTGTTTGCAAAATTTGGCTCTACACCTAAAATCATCTATTATGGAGAGCGTATTTCCCGCTCTGCATTTTTTACAAAAATTGGAATTTTGAGTGCAGGAATACTTTTCAGTTCCCTGTTATGGGGAATTTTGGTAGGTAAAACCAAAGTTCTGCTAAATGTTATTAAACTAAAATTCAAAAATTTACCCCAGGGATTTGACGGAATGAAAATTGTACAAATTTCAGATATTCATTTAGGAAGTTGGGAAAGAACTGTAAAAAATAAAGAATTTTTTCAGGAACTTGTTAACAAAATAAATAATTTACAGCCCGACTTGATTGTATTCACCGGAGATTTAGTAAATAATGTGGCAGAAGAAGCTGATTATTGGATTGATATTTTAAAGAATTTACAATCCAAAAGAGGAAAATACTCAATATTAGGTAATCATGATTATGGTTTGTATGCTAATTGGAAAAATGACGAAGAAAGAAAAGCTAATATGGAACACCTATATTTAAAACATAAAGAATTAGGTTTCAGATTGTTGCGCAATAGTAGTGAAAGTATTACTTTAGGGAATAATAAAATATATTTGGTAGGAGTAGAGAATTGGGGTAATTCGCCATTTCCGCAGTATGGCGATTATGATAAAGCTTCTCAAGGAATTGAGCCAGACGAATTTAAAATTTTGCTCTCCCACGACCCCTCATATTGGGCGGATAAAATTAAGCAAAAAAATGAGGAGCTTGCACTGACCTTAAGTGGCCATACTCATGGAATGCAGTTTGCACTGAATTTTAAAGGAAAGAGTTGGAGTCCGGTACAATGGAGGTATAAGTATTGGAAAGGACTATATAAAGAGAATAATAAATATTTGTATGTTAATCTGGGACTGGGATTTATTGCCTATCCTGGTCGGGTAGGAGCACTACCCGAAGTTACAATATTCCAATTAAATAAAGAGGTATAATTGAATGAATTCTTTAAGCTTTTGATTCAATTGGAACTGCCAGAATAATAATTTTAGTTATATTTCTATCTGAATCAATAATCGGGATGAAATTAGTAATTAATTTGGCCCTTTGTTGATTGTAGAAAAAACTTCCTTCCAGCTTGAAAGGAAGTTTTTTCCTTAGAAAATTCTTCCATTTAATGACAAACATTTCTTCCATATCTCTACTTAGAAAAGAAGTAAAACTCAATTCATTAATCTGCATGAATTTGAGGTTAAATGTTTTTAGAAACAAAGGATTTGCATTAATGAAACGAAAATTTTTGTCAATTTCGATCCGCAAAAAAGCTTCACTAAGCTGCCTTTCAAAATTTTTCATATTTAACTCTTTATGTAATATCTCTTCTTCGGTAGCTTTTAATTCTTCG
>CAYQXT010000452.1:0-2861 GCA_964421365.1 uncultured Bacteroidaceae bacterium | reverse complement strand
TTACAAACTCACGACCTCGCAGGCTGCGAAATATATACCAGTTGCGAGCCCTGTCCCATGTGCTTGGGCGCCATCTACTGGGCCCACCTAGATCATATCTATTACGGGAATACCAAGACTGATGCTAAAAATATTGGTTTTGATGATTCTTTTATTTATGATGAAATTGCGCTAAACCCCAATGACCGTAAATTAAAAATTGAACAATTTATGGCCAATAAAGCAATTAAAGCTTTTAAAGCATGGGAAAACAAAGATAATAAAACCGAATACTAAATAATTGTGAATTCTTAATGCAAGAAGTGGCTTTTATCTATTCTATATCGACAAATAGAATTTAAGCACCTCTACAAATTTATTTGTATATTATATTTTGAGAGCAAACTATTCTTTAGCGACAAACAGAATTAATAATTTACCATTGCTTAGTAAAATTTCTTATAAAATTTTAAATACAATTGCATATCTTTATTTTGCTTTAGCACTGCAAAATTTTTCACTGAAATTAAAAAATAATTATAATCAACACCCTGTTTCAATCTCTTTAATATTTCAGAACCCACAACAGAAGCAAACTCTTGGGCTGGCTTTACGTCCGCAAAACTTTGTACTACTACCACTTTCAGCTTTTCTGTAAGCGGTGAAATCTTTACATCAAGATTGTTATCGGTATATTTATCTACAGCTACATTAAAAACATCAAAACGCAAACGATTCAAATCCTGATTGGGCTTTAGAAAATAAAATACCACAAAATGCTTAGCTTTAGAATTATAAAAATATAATTTTTTCGCTTTACTTATTTGTGCCTCATTAACAGCCGAATTCTCATTATTATTACTATTTAAAAGGGTAGATAATATTTCATCAGCTCTTTGTTTCTCTATGGTACCCGGATATTCCTTCGATATATTATCTAATTGTGCCAGATAGTCTTTAGCATCGCCCTTTTTGGCTGTTGCAATAGCAGCCAATAGCTTAAACTTAGGAATCAATTTATGAGTAGGGAAATTCCGTTCGGCCTGTTGTGCTTTGCTAATTACATCATTCAATCGTTCAGCCTTATAATCGACAAAGGCAGATTCGTACAAAACTTCGGCCTGCCGTTGCTGTGCCTTAAGCTGCTTTAAATAATCTGGGTCATTCAAAATCTTAGCATAAGTACTTTGTGGATAGTTAGAATTTAAGTAATTTTTCCAATAAGCGGCTTTAGCCGCATTATGAATTTTTTGAGCCAGCAAATAGAGTTTATAAGCTGCCTGCATGCTTAAATCATTCTTTGAAAAACGCTTTACCAGTTTGGTGTAATTCTCTGAGGAAAGTGTGGGCTCATGTAATTTCTCATCGTAAATGCTGCCTACTTTAAATAGTGCCTTGGCAATTTTTTCGTCAGAAACAGCCTTTAGACTATCATTTAAAGGTAAATTACGCAAGTAATATTCCGGTTTTTTATTATCCAAAGATTTATCGGCTTCACTCTCGTTTTTGTCATCCTGCGAAGCCCAGACCTCCGCAGCCACACTTTTTTTATTACTCCTACGCCAGTTATCTTCCAGCTTTCTATTCCCCCATTTTTTCTTAAATTCCTGAGAACCATAGCCTATAGAAGCCTGATTATAAAAATACCACTTTCCTCCCTGCCCCGGACGATTGGTATTCATTGGTGCATTATCCAAATTATTCGCAGTAGCTTGCAGAGTACGTTTTTCTTCGGCTTCTTTTTGCTTTACTTCGCGGATAATATTATCAATCAGAGTCATTCGTTCCTTTTTGGGCATTGCAGCCACATCCTGCAAGCTGTCTTCCTGCTGGATAATATTCAAATTACCAATGAGCGCTTTCAGATTTCGCGTTTGTTCGGAGAGTTCATCATAGCGGCTGTATTTCTCGTTTAGAAAATTCATTGTACTATCGTAATAAGCACCGGCAAGCGGATAATTAGCATCAGCAAAATACATATCGCCAAGCGCCAGAAAAGCCAGTGCTTTTTGCGTTCCTTTGGCATCGGGGCTTTGGGTACAGGCTCTGAAATATTTTATGGCAGCCGGTTTATCCTTTTTGGTTTGGGCAATTTTGGCCAATGCAAAATATATCTGAGCACTATAATCCTTATTTTTAACATCTTTCAGTAATTTTAGTAAATTTTTTTCTAGCTCTTCGCTATTTTGATTGGCATCCAGTAGCACTGCCCTATTAATCTGAGCATTAAAAAGCATCTCATATTCTGGTTTCAGCTTTATCACTTTAGCATAATTATCTGCCGCAACCGAACGCTCTTTTTGCAAGGCATTTAGTTGTGCCAGTATAAAATATAAGCGAGCCCTTTGCTTCTTTTTAACCTGTTGGGTCGCTTCTTCTATCAGTGGAATGGCCTTATCTGACTTGTTTTGAGCAAGAAAATAATCCGCCTGTGTAAGAATAAAGTCTGTTTTTAAGTTTTCCGAGAATTTACGGTCATTTTTAATAATTTCAATTTGCTCTTTAGCATCACGAAAACGATTACTTTCAATATAGGTTTTTAACAACCACAAACGTGCCGGATAAAAGGTATTTTCTTTTGAATATTGATTAAGTATCTGACGGAAAGAATTAATCGCCTTAGCGTAATCCTCTTTATAAAAATTGGCTTTTCCGATAAGTAAATAACTATCATCTATCCACTTACAAAATTCCTTTTTAGCATAAAAAGCGCGCTCTTTCTTAGTCATTTCTCTATTTTTCGGGCGCTTGGGTTTCACCTTTAAGGAATGCATTTTTATGGCTTTGGACGCTTTTTTTATGGCCTTATCCATTTGCGGCCCAAATCCTTGTATCTCTTTTTTATTTTTATACAGGAATAAGGGTAAAACTTCGGCATAATC
>CAYQXT010000451.1:0-2881 GCA_964421365.1 uncultured Bacteroidaceae bacterium | reverse complement strand
CAAGCATGTTCGACAAGATTCCGAAGAGGTGTTAGAAAAAAGAGGTGTTGGAAAAAATGGAACAACAACTCCAGAATCATAAATACTATACCGTTGGCGAAATAGGATTAGATTATTCATGGGCAAAAAAATTGTTAGAGGAATTGCAAACAGATTTTACACCTTTTCAAAAAGAAGCTTTTCGGCAATTTATACGCATGGCAACGCGCTATAATCTGCCTGTAAATATTCATTCGCGAAAAGCCATTGCCGATGTTTTTGTCCGGTCGAAGTTGAATACTTCGGTCAACAGGGAGATTATGCATACACACTAAATTAATACTCAATCACTATCAAAATAAAGAAAATGATTTTGTTATTTCATTACAATCAAAATATTACAAAAACATGCATAACTAATATGATACCGATTCGGAATAAATTGCTGCAATCGGAAGATCATTGCCAGATGAATGTTTTACACTCGTAAACAGGCGAGCCGTTTCGAGTAAATTAAAGGCTTTTTTTATGGTTTTGTTGGAAAAATCTTCGGCGAGTTTGGCATATTTTATTTGTTCTCCGATTTTTTGTGCTGCAAAACATGATTTTTGTCATGCTTCTTGTATTGTTTGACAATTAATAGCTTACAATTAGTCAGAAAGAATAACTTATACTCAGCCGATATTAAAATAGCAAAAATGTTTTTGTTATTTCAATTACAATCAAGATATTACAAAAAACATGCAAAACAAACATGATACCGATTCGGTATTAAATATAAAAAATAAGGACTCTGTAATTTTTTTTATCTTTGGCAAAACAAAATCAAACTAAAAGAATAAAAATTATGGCTTTTGATTTAGATTTAATTAAAAAAGTGTATGAGCGTATGCCCGCACGAGTACAAAAAGCTCGCGAAATTGTTGGCCATCCGCTCACTTTAGCAGAGAAAATTCTATATTCTCACCTCGATGAAGGTACGGCATCGAAGGCTTACAAACGTGGAAACGACTATGTTGATTTTTGTCCCGACCGTGTAGCTATGCAAGATGCTACGGCACAAATGGCACTTTTGCAATTTATGCAGGCCGGTAAACCAGCAGTTGCAGTTCCTTCGTCTGTTCATTGCGACCATTTAATTTTGGCTAAAGAAGGCGCAGATAAAGACCTTAAAGAAGCCGTTTACACCAATCAGGAAGTTTATGACTTCTTGTCTTCAGTATCCAATAAATATGGAATTGGCTTTTGGAAACCCGGTGCAGGAATTATTCATCAAGTGGTTTTAGAAAATTATGCTTTCCCCGGAGGAATGATGATTGGTACGGACTCGCATACTCCTAATGCCGGTGGTTTGGGCATGATTGCTATTGGTGTTGGAGGTGCCGATGCTGTGGATGTTATGGCTGATATGCCTTGGGAATTGAAATTTCCTAAATTAATAGGTATCAAACTAACCGGAAAATTAAGCGGTTGGACAGCCTCTAAAGACATTATCCTGAAAGTAGCCGGTATTTTAACCGTCAAAGGCGGTACCGATCATATTGTAGAATATTTTGGAGAAGGTGCTGAATCCTTGTCGGCTACCGGTAAAGCTACCATTTGTAATATGGGAGCAGAAATTGGAGCTACAACCTCTACTTTTGCATTCGACCCCAAGTCTGCCGAATATCTTCGCCAAACTGGACGTGCAGATGTGGCCGAATTAGCCGAAAGCATCAAAGACTACTTACGTGCTGACGATGAAGTATATGCTAATCCAGAGAAATATTACGATCAGGTTATTGAAATTAATTTATCCGAATTAGAACCTCATATTAATGGACCTTTCACCCCCGATTTAGCTACTCCAGTTTCCGAAATGGCTAAAAAAGTAGAGGAAATGGGCTGGCCGGAAGCTATGGAATATGGTTTGATAGGTTCTTGTACCAACTCTTCTTACGAAGATATTACCCGTGCAGCCTCCTTAGCCCAACAAGCTATTGATAAAAAATTGAAAGTGAAAGCCGGATTTACTATTACGCCCGGTTCTCAGCAGGTTAATTATACTATTGAGCGTGATGGTTTGGTGGATATTTTTGACAAAATTGGTGGTGTTGTTCTCGCTAATGCTTGTGGTCCTTGTATTGGGCAGTGGGCACGCGAAGGAGCAGACAAAAAAGAACGAAACTCGATTATGACCTCTTTTAATCGTAACTTTGCCAAACGTAATGACGGCAACCCCAATACACACGGATTTGTAGCTTCGCCCGAGATGGTTACTGCTTTTGCTATTGCCGGCACACTTAAATTTAATCCTTTAACCGATTATCTGATTAACGAAGACGGTGAAAAAGTGAAATTAGACGAACCTACCGGCGTGGAATTTCCGCCCAAAGGTTTTGCAGTGGACGACCCCGGCTATCAAGCACCGGCTACCGATGGCAGCAAAATAGAAATAAAAGTCGCACCCAATTCCAAACGCCTGCAATTGCTTACTCCTTTTAAAAAATGGGATGGAAATGACTATAAAGGCTTGCGTTTGTTGATTAAAGCAAAAGGTAAATGTACCACCGACCATATTTCTATGGCTGGTCCATGGTTACGTTATCGCGGTCATTTGGATAATATTTCCAATAATATGCTAATTGGTGGAGTAAATGCTTTCAACGGTAAAACAAACTCCATTAAAAATCAATTGACTGGAGAATATGGTGAAGTACCTGCTACCGCACGTGATTACAAGGCTAAAGGAATAGCCTCTTTTATTATTGGTGATGAAAATTATGGAGAAGGTTCATCGCGCGAACATGCCGCTATGGAACCCCGTCATATAGGTGTTACTGTGGTTCTTGTACGCTCTTTTGCCCGTATCCATGAAACAAACCTTAAAAAACAAGGAATGTTGGGTTTAACCTTTATAAAT
>CAYQXT010000450.1:0-2892 GCA_964421365.1 uncultured Bacteroidaceae bacterium | reverse complement strand
GACCCTCGGAACCACAATCCGATGCTCTAACCAAGCTGAGCTACATCCACCATTTTCTAAAGCGATGCAAAGATAAATAATAAATTATAATACCTGCAAATTTTTTTACAATTAATCCCAAAAAAAGTAAAATATTCAATTTGTGCTGTATAAAACACCCAAATTTCAAAACCTTAAGCTCAAGTTCTGCTATCCATAGTATAAAAAATTCACCTATCTAGTGAATGCGATAAAAAAGTGAAATTTGTAATAAAATCAGTTAGACAGCTTCATTAATCAACGGTAAATAAGTTAGTTCTTTTTAGTAATTTAATAAAACTATCCATCCGATCGATTTTAACCGATTTCAGAAATTAATACTCTGAATTAATTTAATGTTAAAAAGAATGACATTCAAACGTTTGCAGTAACCATTTCTATTTATTCCTGATATTTCTCAGTTCACAAATGACATTTAAACCCTATTTTTGATTGATTTTAAAAAAGAACGTAAATATTGTATCTTCGTTCTAAAAATAAAAATCAATATATGAAAAAAATAGCTGTTTTTCCGGGTTCTTTCGACCCCTTCACCATAGGACACGAAGACATTGTGCGAAGAGCCTTACCGCTGTTCGATGAGATTATTATAGCCATTGGAATAAACACAAAAAAGAAAAATCTCTTCACCATAAACGAGCGGAAACTTTGGATTGCAGAGCTTTTTAAAGATACATCTAAAGTTAAAGTAGATACATTCAGAGGATTAACCGTAGATTATTGCATCTCTATCCCTGCAAAATATATTTTGCGAGGCTTGCGTACAGCTGCTGACTTTGAGTACGAACGCACTATTGCCCAGTTAAATCAATCTATGCACCCCGAATTAGAAACCCTTCTGATTTTATCCCATCCGCAACATAGTATGATAAGTTCTACAATCGTTAGAGAAATATTAAATTTCGGAGCTGAAATAAAAAATTTTGTCCCAGAAAATATTTACAATCATATAATGAATAAAAAAAGTAAATTATGAAAACAAAAGCAAATGTATTAACGCAGATTGAAAAATATGGCGTAAAAAATCTACGCGACATTTTTTACAATCTGAACACGCCTTCGCTCTATGAAAAAGCCATTTCGCACCACGAAGGAATGTTGGCACACCTTGGACCACTGGTTGTACGCACAGGCATACACACCGGACGGAGTCCTAAAGACCGGTTTATTGTAAAAGAACCCACCAGCGAAAAATTGGTGGCTTGGGGAGATGTAAATAGCCCCATAGACGAAAAATATTTTGATATTTTATATGCCAAAATGTTGGCTTACATTCAGAATAAAGAGCTTTATGTTCAGGATGCCTTTGCTGGTAACGACCCACAATTTAAACTTCCTATTCGCGTAATTACCGAAACAGCCTGGCATAACCTTTTTGCCAGAAATATGTTTGTGCGTACCAAATCACGCGAAGAACTCCTCGATCATGAACCCGAATTCTATGTTTTTCACCTACCTCATTTACAAGCAGAACCTGATTATGACGGCACAAATTCAACAGCCTTCGTTATCATACATCTCGCAAAAAAAATAGTTTTAATAGGGGGCACCAGCTATGCCGGAGAGATTAAAAAGTCTATTTTTTCGGTCATGAACTATCTTTTACCACAACGTAAAGCCCTATCCATGCATTGCTCAGCAAATGTAGGTCATAAAGGTGATACTGCCATTTTATTCGGACTTTCCGGAACAGGGAAAACTACCCTTTCGGCCGACCCCAAACGCAAGCTTATTGGCGATGATGAACATGGCTGGACTGACGATGGCGTTTTTAACATCGAAGGGGGTTGTTATGCCAAAGTAATTAATCTTTCAAAAGAAGCAGAACCGGACATTTACGAAACAACCCGTAAATTTGGTACCGTTCTGGAAAATGTAGGTATCAACAGCGAAAACAGACAAATTGATTTATTCGATGGCTCTTTAACCGAAAATACACGAGCCTCCTATCCGCTCAAACATATTCCGAATATTGTTCCCGAAGGAATGGCCGGACACCCCAAAAATATTATTATGCTTACTGCCGATGCATTTGGTGTTTTGCCTCCTATTTCCAAACTTACGCCCGAACAGGCAATGTATCATTTCTTATCCGGTTATACCGCAAAAGTAGCCGGTACCGAAAAAGGAATTACCAAACCCGTAGCCACATTTAGCGCCTGTTTTGGCGAGCCATTTATGGTTCAACATCCTACGGTTTACGCCAAACTTTTGGGCGAGAAAATGGAACGCCATGGGACACAATGCTGGCTCATTAATACCGGCTGGACAGGTGGTGCTTATGGCATTGGCGAGCGTATTAAAATCAAATATACCCGCGCCATGCTCAATGCAGCTCTCGAAGGAAAATTAAACGAAGTAGAAACATGGGAACATCCGATTTTCAATCTCGAAATTCCAAAGGAAATTGATGGTATTCCGAGCGAAGTGCTAAATCCGAAAAACACATGGAAAGACAAAGAAGCCTACGACAAAAACGCCACAAAGCTGGCGCAGATGTTTGTCGAAAACTTCAAAAAGTACGAAAAATTTGTGTCGGATGAAGTGAAAAACTCTGGGCCAAAATCTTAGACTAACCTAAAGGCTACAAACAAAATACAGGACGCTAATTTTCTATGATAAAAAAATCTTAATAAATCATAATAAATCAGCGTTCTATTATTCTTTTTTAACTGTTAAAGCCTACACATTATTTTGAATAAATTCTTATTATGACTTTTTATTAAAACTAACTTCATCTAAACACAATACTATTTTACCGCAAAAACAGTATCAATAACAGTTAATAATTCCCTTATCAAATTAAAAAAATCATTAAAAAATATTAAAAAACAGTCCTATTTATTTGGATAA
>CAYQXT010000449.1:0-2930 GCA_964421365.1 uncultured Bacteroidaceae bacterium | reverse complement strand
AAGACGTAGAACTAAGGACTTATTTGGTGGAATATGATGAAACGAAGTGG
This sequence comes from uncultured Bacteroidaceae bacterium, assembly GCA_964421365.1. Classification (GTDB taxonomy): domain Bacteria; phylum Bacteroidota; class Bacteroidia; order Bacteroidales; family DYOH01; genus CAYQXT01. The sequence continues at coordinate 2,880 of CAYQXT010000449.1, read as the reverse complement.
TGAGAAGATGATTTTTATGCAAACTTTCCACGCTGTATCGTTTTCCCTAATACTCGGTAATCATCATCAAGGATGCCGGATCGCAGTTCATGGCATAACCTAAGACGACAAATAATGGAACGCTGATTTTTTTAGATGATTAATATTTTTAAGATAATTCTGTTAAGCTGCTTAGCTTACATGGCAATCATAGGTCTCGGCAGAAAAAAACTTTTCGCTATCCGCTTAATTTTATACTTTTGGGCGGTATATTTAATCCCAATCAATTAAAGAGTAATGGAATATAATTTCAGCGCCATAGAAAAAAAATGGCAAAAAAAATGGAAAGAAAATAAAATTTATCAGGTTACAGAAGATACTTCCAAACCCAAATATTATGTACTAGATATGTTTCCCTATCCTTCGGGCGCAGGCTTGCATGTCGGTCATCCGCTGGGATACATTGCTTCCGATATTTTTTCGCGTTACAAACGTCTGAAAGGTTTTAATGTTCTACATCCAATGGGCTACGATGCTTTTGGTCTGCCGGCCGAGCAATATGCCATTCAAACCGGACAACACCCAGCTATTACCACCGAAAATAATATCAAACGCTATCGCGAACAATTAGACAAAATTGGCCTTTCTTTCGACTGGTCACGCGAGATACGAACATCAGACCCCAAATACTACAAATGGACACAATGGGCATTTATCAAAATGTTTAAACATTATTATGATAAAAAAGTAGATAAAGCCCTACCCATTCAAAGCCTTGTAAAAACTTTTGCGCAAGAAGGAAATGCAGGCGTAGAAGCAGCCTGTAATGCCGACACACCAATATTTAGTTCTCAGGAATGGGCACATTATAGCGACAAACAAAAACAAGAGATACTGCTAAGCTACCGGATTGCTTATCTCGCAGATACAAATGTTAACTGGTGTCCGAAATTAGGGACAGTACTGGCCAATGATGAGGTAAAAGAAGGCCTTTCGGTTCGTGGCGGCTTTCCGGTAGTGCAACGCAAGATGAGACAGTGGTCTTTGCGAGTTTCGGCTTATGCAAAGAGATTGTTAGACGGCTTAGAACAAGTGGATTGGTCGGATTCGCTAAAAGAAATGCAGCGCAATTGGATTGGTCGCTCGGAAGGTGCTCAATTATTTTTTGAGGTACAAAACAGCGACATTAAAATCGAAATATTTACCACTCGCCCCGATACCATTTACGGAGCTACTTTTATGGTTCTTGCGCCCGAAAGTGAATATGTTGAAAAACTGACCACAAACGAATATAAGCAAGCCGTAACAGATTACCAAACCGAAGCCCAACGGAAAACAGAGCGGGAACGTATGGCTGATCAGAAATCCACGACAGGTCAATTTATTGGCACTTATGCTTTGAATCCATTTACCGGCAAGCAAGTTCCTATTTATGTAAGCGATTATGTTCTGGCCGGCTATGGAACGGGTGCAATTATGGCAGTACCGGCACACGACAGCCGCGACTATAAATTTGCAAAAAAATATAAATTAGAGATAATACAAGTAGTAGAGGGCGATTTATCCGAAGGTTCTTACGATGCCAAAAACGGAAAGATGATTAATTCGGATATTTTAAATGGTTTAAACGTTAAGGAAGCCATCCCGCGTATTCTCGAAGAAATTGAAAAATGTAAGCTGGGCACAAAACAAGTGAACTACCGATTGCGCGATGCTATTTTTAGCCGTCAGCGCTACTGGGGTGAGCCCTTTCCTGTATATTACAAAGAAAAATCACCTTATATTCTGGACGAAAGCAAATTACCGCTTGAATTACCCGAAATAGACAAATATAAGCCTACTGAAGATGGGCTACCGCCCTTAGGTAGAGCAAAAAACTGGCAAAACGAAGAAGGTTTCAGCTACGAATTGGGTACGATGCCTGGATTTGCCGGCTCTTCGGCTTATTATCTGCGCTATATGGATCCGCATAACGAGAAAGCTTTAGTATCGCCCGAAGCCAACAAATACTGGCGAAATGTGGATATGTATGTTGGAGGTGCAGAGCATGCCACCGGACACCTTATTTATAGCCGTTTTTGGAATAAGGTTCTGTTTGATTTAGGCTATGTACTAGAAGAAGAACCCTTTAAGAAACTCATTAATCAAGGAATGATACAAGGCCGCTCTAATTTTGTTTATCGCATAAATAGCACGAACAAGTTTGTATCTTACGGATTAAAAGACAATTATGAGACGACAGAAATTCATGTGGACGTAAATATTGTCCATAATGACGTGCTAGATACAGAAGCTTTTCGCTTGTGGAGTCCCGACAACAAAAACGCCGAATTTATTTTAGAAGACGGGAAATATATCTGTGGTTACAGCGTGGAAAAAATGTCGAAATCCAAATATAATGTAGTAAATCCTGATAATATCATAGAGAACTATGGGGCTGACACTTTGCGCCTGTATGAAATGTTTTTAGGCCCTGTAGAATTATCCAAACCATGGGATACAAGCGGCATAGAAGGTGTTCATAAGTTTTTACGTAAATACTGGCGTTTACATTTTGATAATGATGCTAATTTTAGTTTAAGCGAAGCAGCAGCAACAAAGGAAGAGTTAAAAATTTTACATCAAACCATAAAAAAAGTAGAAAATGATGTGCAGCGCTTTAGCTTTAATACTTGTGTGAGTGCTTTTATGATTTGTGTGAATGAATTATATACTCTAAAATGCAACAAACGAGCCATTTTAGAGCCTTTGGCTAAGTTAATTGCCCCTTTTGCTCCTCATCTTAGCGAAGAATTATGGGAGAAATTCGGGCACAAGAACTCTGTTGTTATTGCCGAATATCCGATTTTTGAGAAAAAACATGTAAAGGAGGACACCATAAATTATCCTGTAGCCTTTAAC
>CAYQXT010000448.1:0-2930 GCA_964421365.1 uncultured Bacteroidaceae bacterium | reverse complement strand
GGTAGCCCTAATTATTGGCCTAAAGGATTTTAATTTTTACGAACAATTCTATCTGCCTAATTCGCCTTTTGTGGAAAATCAAAACTTATTTCATCTAGTCTTCGATGGAAAGCACGAATGGCCTCCGGTTTCGGACTTAGATGCAGCAGCCTGTTTTTTAATGAAGAAAACAGGTTCTGCTATAAACTCAGATTCTATTGTTGCAGAATTAAACAAAAAGGCTGAGAATTTTAATAGCAAAAAAAGGAGTTTCAGGGCATTTAAAGCCTACGAAGCAGCCTATAAATTGGCTTCTGGCCCACAAAAAGTTAAACAAAAAGATAAAGTAGCACAATTTAAAAATAACAGCCAGATTAAGGCTTTTGCCCAACAACTTAGTGCCGAAAAGCAGCAGCAAGGCATTTATATATCAGCCTTTTATATGAAAAAGAAAGATTGGTGGAATGCCGAGTTAACGAAACTCGAAAAACAAGCAGTAAACACAGATTTTAAAGTATCTAATAGTGCTGAACGCCAAAAAGCTTTTATCGGCATTGCTGTATATTCTTTTTTAAACAAAAATAAAACTATGCCACTGAATGATTATATCAAAAAATTGCTGTATATTTACAACAAGCTTGAGCCGGAAAACCCGGATTTATATTTTTTTAAGGCTTATTTTAATTACAAAGCGGGAAATAAGGACAAGGCCCAACAATTTTTACAAAAGAGTAAAGCTCTGGGGGAAGCTAAAAAATTTTTAGATCAAAATTTTCCAAAACATTTTTTAGAAAACTCAAATAGGTGAATAGTTAAGAATAAAAAAAATTCACATTAATTTTTCATTTAAAAGTCAGCTATAATAAATGCAGAAAATTTAAAAAAATTTTCCACTATGTATTCTTAAAAGATCTTTCTATAACTAATAAATCCATGTTTTCTAACAAGTTTATATGGTAAATATAAATAGATAATTTTTCACTAAAATGCACAAAATGACCAATATGGTTCAAAAATTATTCTCTTTTTATTTATCAGCCTATGTGATTTTTATTAAAAAAATTTAAAATACAAACAGATGAAACTAGGAATAATTGGCGGAAGTGGCTTAGAAAATCCGGAAATAATAAAAAACAGCCGCGAACTGAAACTAAAAACAAAATACGGCAAACCAAGTAGCTCTATATTGTCTGGCAATATTGGCGATAACGAGGTATTTATCCTTTCGCGACACGGTAGAGAACATACCATACCGCCCACACAAGTAAACAATCGGGCAAATATACACGTATTGAAACAGCTCGAAGTAGAAGCTATATTTGCCACCACCGCAGCAGGTTCACTCAAAGAGGAAATCGGACGTGGTGACCTTGTTATTTTAGATCAGTTTATAGACTTTACTCGTCACCGCGAAATCACGTTTCATACCGAGTTTAAGCCGGGCAAAATGCAACACACGCCAATGGCCGAACCATTTAACGAAACCTTAAGAAATCATTTAATTGAAAGCTGCCAATCACTTGACATTAAGAATCATAGAACAGGGACAATAATTACCATCGAAGGACCGCGATTTTCCACACGAGCGGAGTCAAATATGTTCAGAAAGTGGGGAGCCGAGTTAATAAATATGTCTACGGCTCCAGAATGTATTCTGGCCAATGAAGCGGGTATTCCATATGCCGCTATTGCCATGAGCACCGATTACGACTCTTGGAAAACCGATGAAATACCGGTGAGCTGGGAAGCGGTACTCGAAGTTTTTAACCAAAATGTAGAAAAAGTAACTAAACTACTCGTTAGCACCATAGAAAATTTCGATCTGAATTTGCCTTATTAAAGGATAAATAAGATTTTATCTTTATAGCGAGAGCCTCGCTATAAAGATAAAATCCTCGCTAATAGTCCCCAATTAATATTCTACCGCAACTCGGCATTTAACTGCGAGCTGTAATTCTTTATCAACTTGTCCATTAGTTTATCTATCTGTTTATCGGTAAGTGTTTTGTCTTTATCCTGCATAAAAAAACTCAAAGCATAAGACTTTTTATTTTCACCCAATTTTTTATCCTCAAATACATCAAAAAGATTTACCTTTTTCAGCAAACGCTTGTCGGTTTTGAAAGCCAAATCCTGAACTTCACGATAAGTAACTGATTTATCCAAGAGTAAAGCCAAATCGCGGCGCACCATAGGGAATTTACTCATTTCCTGATACTTGACACTATCTTTTAGTTTAGTAAATAATAGCGACCAATTAAGCTCGGCAAAAAACACCTCACTGTCGATGTCAATTTTTTTGAGCAAGCGCGGATGCACATTTCCCAAATTAACTAACTCACTGAAATCGTCTCTTGAATTCTGAATTTTATAGACCAAACCATAAGCAAAAGCATCGTTGGTGGTTTCTTCAATAATGATACGATTTTGGTCTATTCCGAGGCGGTCGAAAATAGTATCAATTTGTGCTTTTAAGAAATAAAAATCGGCACGTTTAGATTTCTCTATCCATATTTCATCGTGAATATCACCGGCTACAACAATTGCCAAATGGCTGCTTTCAAAATAGCCCTTAACCGAATCTTTAAGCTTTTTGTCGGGCTGTTTTTTGGAAATTACTGTACCAAATTCATATAGTTTAATATTGTCGTTTTTGCGTTTTTTGTTGTTTGCCACCGATTCCAAAGCGCCAAAGAGTAAAGTCTGACGAAAAACATTCAAATCGGCACTCAAAGGATTGAAAATCGGTACTGTATTTTCTGAGGCAAAATAGTTCAAACCTTCGTAATAATCGGCTTTAGAGAGCGAGTTGTTCATCATTTCGTAGAAGCCCCGTGCACTCAAAAAATCGGCTATCGAATTGCTTAGTTTATCTTTATTTGGTTTCGGCTGATAAGAAAGAGAAGCACTCAATTCTTCCTTATATTCCACCTTATTATAACCGTAAATTC
>CAYQXT010000447.1:0-2939 GCA_964421365.1 uncultured Bacteroidaceae bacterium | reverse complement strand
AAAATTTGAAATATGATGCAGGTTTACTAAATATCCCCTTGTTTATGGTCGATTATAGCTATAAAATAATAGATAGAATCAATAGTTAGTAAAGTATTTGAGTAATTTACTAAATTATAGCTAAATTCTTTTAAAAATTTGCTAAGTGGTATTTTATTGTTAATCAATGCTATTTGTACATTTGTGGCAAAAAATTAACGAACTATTGTGAATAATAGTCTGATTTCTTATATTAGTGCAAATTTAGAGATTATCAACAACAATTTTCGTTATACGAAATAAAATACAAGCCCCTACTTCAAATGCAAATAACGCCTGTTAATATAGAATTAACAGCTAAATTATATACAAAATGAAATACAAGCTCCTACTTCTTATATCAGCAATTTCCGTTTTCTTTTTCTCGTGCCAAAAAGAAAAGCAAATGAAACCCGAAGAGCTAACTTACCAAAAAGCCAAAGAAGTTATACCTATTTACGACAATTTTATTCGCAATTTTAAAGAGCGAGGCTATACCTTTTGGAGTTTTCATAAATATTTACAAGCCGATACCAGTCAGTTACCCCAAAAATTAATTGTTATTCGCCACGATGTGCATCACCACGACATAAAAAATACATACTATATGTATTTAATAGAGAAAGAGTTGATTGGAAAGAATACCGCCACCTATTTTATCATGCTAAATTTTCCTTTAGAAAAACCTTTAAAGGATTATTCCATCCTAAAAAAGCATTATTTGGATTTAATAAATTATTTGAATACAGAAAATGTAGATGTACAACCCCATATCTCACCATGGGACGAATATGTAGAACAAAATAATCCATGGTGGAAAAATTTATCCTTAGAAGAACTAAGACCTATTGTAAATAAGCATTATGGATATAAAATTTATGGTAATTACTATCAAATTGAGTATAAATCTTCCGATACCCTTAACTTTAAGGAGGTCGAAAACCAAATGCCCGTATTATTAAAAAATTACAATAACGTATGGGAGAACGAAACAGGATTACCGGTTGAAAGCTGGGCAGCACATGGAAGTGAGAGCTATATTCAACATGCATTCAGTAATGTAATTTTGTGCAATCTGGAAAATGTGCGTAAAGCAGAACTGATAAAGGCCGAAACCTCCTCTCCCGAAATATTCAGAGAGCTTGGCTTTCTGAGCGATAACAACCGTCCCTTATGGTTAGAAAATCCCGACAGTATAGCCAACGGACGCTACCAACTTCTAGCACATCCCGATGTCTGGGAAAATCCGCAAGCATATAGAGATAAATATTGGAAATAAAACACAATAAATAGGGATATTTTGTGTTAATTTGTGAACAAATTTTAAATGTTAATGAAAATACCTTTTTCGCCTCCTCGCATAGACGATAAAATTATAGCAGAAGTTACCGATGTTCTCAAGTCTGGTTGGATCACAACTGGCCCCAAAACCAAACTTTTTGAACAAGAATTGGGTGAATATATCGGAAACTCGAATATTTTAGCACTTAGCTCGGCAACAGCCGGCTTAGAACTGGTACTAAAATGGTTTGGTATCAAAGAAGGAGATGAAGTAATCGTACCAGCCTATACCTATTGTGCCACAGCCAATGTAGTAGAGCATTGCGGAGCCAAAGTTATATTCTGCGATGTAAAAGCTGACGATTTTAATATCGAAGCCAAAAAACTCAAAGAGCTTATTACCCAAAACACAAAAGTAATTATACCGGTAGATTTTGGAGGCTTTCCTGCCGATTACAAAGAGATAAATGATATTATCGAAGAAAAAAAAATAAAGGCGCTTTTTAAGCCGCAAACATTGATACAAAAAAAATTAGGACGTATTTTACTCCTTTCCGACTCAGCACACGCCATTGGGGCAAGTTATAAAGGCCTTAAAATAGGGAGTGTGGCTGATATTGCTGTCTTTTCTTTTCATGCCGTAAAAAACCTAACCACTGCCGAGGGAGGAGCCATTGCCTTTAATCTGCCTGTTCCTTTCGATAACTCCGAACTCTATGATTTTTTTAGAACCTTCTCATTGCATGGGCAATCAAAAGATGCATTTTCAAAATTTAATAATTCCTCTTGGCGCTACGATGTGAAATACCCGGGCTTTAAAGCAAACATGACAGACATACTCGCAGCTATCGGCCTAGTCGAAATCCAGCGCTACGAAAATGATACCTTATCCAAATATCGCTATATTTTTGAACAATACAACAAGCGCTTAGAAAAATACGAATGGGCACAACTTCCGCTTTATAAAACAGATATAAAAGAATCTTCATACCATTTATACGCCTTGAGAATTAAGGGGATAAGCGAATCTACGCGCGATTTAATCATACGTAAGGTAAACTCAAAAGGAGTAGCTGTAAATGTACACTTTATTCCCATACCTAAGTTTACTTATTACAAAGAAAAGGGCTATAATATAGATAATTATCCTATTGCTTATGATAATTATTCGCGCGAAATCAGTTTACCGGCCTTCTATGCAATCACCGATGAACAGATAAAGTATGTGTTGGATGTACTTATTGATTCAGTAGAATCAAGTTTTAAATGAAGATTAGTCAGAATTTGCAAAATATAAGCACGCTGGCTCTCGGGACCATCATAGCACAAGCCATTGCTTTTGGAGCACAGATGTATCTCCGGCGAGTAATCCCGGTAGAGGATTTTGGAGCTTTTGGCGTTTACTTAAGTGTTGTAGGTATATTCTCCGGTATAGCCATGTTTCGCTACGAAATGGCCATAATTTTACCCAAAAAAGATAAAGACGCGGGCGATTTATTAAGTGGAACTTTATTCATTTCATTGCTATTTAGCCTTTTAATACTCCTTTTCCTTCTTCTTTTTAAATCTCTCACCTTAAATCTACTCGCTTTAAACGGAAAATACTATCCATGGCTACTTTTTGCCCCCTTTTCTATTTT
>CAYQXT010000446.1:0-2948 GCA_964421365.1 uncultured Bacteroidaceae bacterium | reverse complement strand
TATCAAATATTTAAACAAGGAGATACACAAGAAATGGAATACAAAAAAGAGGTAGCTGCCGCTAAAGTCGCTGCAACAAAAAGAGCAAAAAAACATCCCAAAAAAGAAATTAGCTTAAGTGAGGCTGATTTAATAAAATTAGGCGAGAAACAATACTCTGCCAATGGTTGTAGTGCCTGTCATGGCACAAAAGGAGAAGGAAACTCAATTGGCCCAAACCTTACAGATAAATATTGGTTACACGGAAGCAAGAGTGAAGCCCTATTCAAGACCATTAAATTCGGAGTATCAGCACATGGTATGCCGGCTTTTGCAGATAAACTCTCTGATGAAAAAATAACAGCCTTAGAAACATTTATCCTAAAAAAATTGGTGGATTCCAACCCACCAAATTATAAAAAAGCGCAGGGGAATAAAGAATAAATTTGGCATCTAAAATAGAAAAAGACTTAAGTTTGCGTGCTTAAGTCTTTTTTTTTTAGGTAAAAATTGCAAAGTCCCTTATTAAATATAAATTTGTCACAAACTTTCATAAATTAAATTTTAAAAAATGAAAAACTCACAGCAGTATTTTGAATCCTACCGAAAAAATATTGTTGGCATTGATGCAACTTTCGAATCTCCATTCGGAAAACAAAAGCTTGTCTATGCCGACTGGATAGCCAGTGGAAGACTATATGCCCCAATAGAAGACAAAATTAAAAATATTTTTGGCCCCATGGTTGGGAATACACATTCCGAAGCCAGTGAAACCGGATTAGCCATGACTCATGCCTATCACGAAGCACAACATATTATAAAAAAACATGTTAATGCCAACGAAAACGATGTACTTTTAACCGTTGGTCAAGGCATGACCTCCGCAATCAATAAATTCATGCGAATTTTAGGTCTAAAGGTTCCCGAACACATAAAAGATTTCCTAAAAGACGACGATGAAGGCCTTTGCATACCCGAAGAATGCCGACCAGTTGTTTTTGTAACCCACATGGAACATCACTCCAATCATACCGCTTGGCTTGAAACAATCGCAGAAGTCGTTGTTATAGAACCTAATGCAGACATGTTGGTAGATATAAACAATCTAAAAATTAAATTAGAAAAATATAAGCATCGTAAATACTTATATGGCTCTTTTTCCGCGGCCTCAAACGTTACCGGAATTCAGCCGCCCTACTATGAGCTGGCCAAACTCATGCATCAATATGGAGGCTATGCTTTTATTGACTATGCTGCTTCTGCACCCTATGTCGAAATAAACATGCATCCCGAAGATAAAGAAGCGAAATTAGATGCCATTTTCTTTTCTCCTCATAAATTTCTGGGTGGTCCTCAAAGTTCGGGCGTTCTACTTTTTGATAAAAAATTATATAAAAATGATATTCCCGATCAACCCGGTGGCGGAACAGTTGAATGGACTGACCGTTGGGGGCGAAAAAGATATTTTGCAGATATAGAATTACGCGAAGATGGTGGTACTCCCGGTTTTTTACAAACCATAAGAACGGCTTTGGCTATTAAACTAAAAGAACAAATAGGAGTTAAAAATATTCATAAAAGAGAGAAAGAATTATTAAATTTAGCCTTTGATAAAATGGCTAAAATTGAAGGCTTAGAGATTCTGAGTGGTAGAGATACTAAAAGAATAGGGGTAATTTCTTTTTATCATAGCAAAGTACATCATAACCTTATGGTGAAATTATTAAATGACCATTTCGGAATTCAAGTACGTGGAGGATGTTCGTGTGCAGGAACCTACGGACACTTTTTGCTTCATATAACAAAAGAACTCTCAGAAAGAATAACCACACAAATTACACATGGTGATGCGAGTATGAAACCCGGGTGGGTAAGAGTATCTATTCACCCTACAATGACTGACGAAGAGCTATATTACATTATTGACAGCATCAACAAAGTGGTGAAAAATCTTGACGAATGGAAAAAAGATTATTTTCACGATAAACACTCCAATGAATGGTTTCACAAGTCGTTTCACAGAAAAACACCGGAAGATTTTGCCCCTTGGTTTGAACTTTAATAATAACTAATTTCGTTCTACGATTAATACTATGCTATTTTTTTAAGCATAATAGACAAAATGATTGCCAAAAACTACTATAACCATTGATATTATTAGCTTTGCAATAAATCAAAGCTTATGAATAAAAAAAATGTATTTATTGTAATAGTTCAATAACAAAAAAACATGGAAAAAGATTAGGCAAACAACGATATAAATGTTTAGCCTGTAGACGATTTTTCACAAGAAGAAATCAATTAATTCTGAGAATTATTTGGCAAGAATATACAGAAAGCAAACAAACTTATCTGCAATTAGCCAAAAAATATAATTGTTCTAAACAAACAATGAGTCCAGTAGAAAAAGGTGAATTTGCATCGAAATCGGTCGGACGACTTTATTAATCAATTGTAAGTGTCCGTCCGACCGGTTTTTAGACAGAACTCAACAATTTAAAGAAAAATTGATGATTATAAAGTTCCCAAATATGAGAAGCAGGCAAAAGATGTCGTTGTTTTGATGGATACTACATTTTTGGGTCAAAACTTTGGTGTAATGTTATTTAAAGATACAATAACAAATGAAAACTTACTCAAATATTATGTAAAAAAAGAAACAAATACTATTTATAAAAAGTAAATTAAAGAATTACAATCTCGTGGATATTTAATAAAAGTAATTGTTTGTAACGGCCGAAAGGGCTTATTAAACTCTTTCAAAAACACTCCTGTTCAGATATGCCAGTTCCATCAAGCGGCAATTAGAAGACGATATATTACAAAAAAACCACGAATGCCGGCTTCAATAGAATTACAAAAGATAGTAATGTTAATACAAAAAACAGATAAAGAAGCATTTGAAGGTTCTTTTAAATCCTAAATTCAAGAAGTAAATGCAACTTATCGGAGGCTAAAAATAAATATTT
>CAYQXT010000445.1:0-2949 GCA_964421365.1 uncultured Bacteroidaceae bacterium | reverse complement strand
GTAAACAAACCAACCGTATGTGCTCTTACTCGTGCAGTAGAAAATGACATAAAAGTGGCTGCCGAAGCGCTAAAATACGCCAAGCATCCCAGAATACACACCGGTATAGGCACTTCCGACTTTCATATTTACTCTAAACTCAATTCTAGCCCCGAAAAAATTATCGAACGCGCTGTGGCAGCTATTAAATACGCAAAAAGTTTTGTTGAAGACGTAGAATTTTATGCCGAAGATGCCGGCAGAACCAATAACGAATTTTTGGCACGTATAGTAGAAGCCGTTATTACTGCCGGAGCTACAGTTGTTAATATTCCAGACACTACCGGTTACGCTTTACCCAACGAATTTGGCGCAAAAATTAAATATCTCTGCGAAAATGTAAAAAATGTAGATAAAGCTATTATTTCTACTCACTGTCATAACGACTTAGGAATGGCAACGGCCAATACCATTTCTGGCGTTATGAATGGTGCCCGACAGGTAGAAGTTACACTCAACGGCATTGGCGAACGCGCCGGAAATACATCACTCGAAGAGGTAGCTATGATACTAAAAACCCGCAAAGACTTACCTTATTTCACCAATATCAACACCAAAAAAATATACAAAACCAGCCGTTTGGTTTCTACACTCATGCGTATGCCTGTTCAGCCCAATAAAGCCATTGTTGGACGAAATGCTTTTGCGCATTCTTCAGGCATTCATCAGGATGGGGTGCTGAAGAATCGTAAAAATTACGAAATTATTAACCCACCTGATGTCGGTATTAATCAGTCATCCATAGTTTTAACTGCCCGTAGCGGAAGAGCTGCTTTAAAGCACCGTTTACAAACTTTAGGCATAGAATTATCAAAAAAAGAGTTAGATAGAACTTATAAAAAATTCTTAACTCTTGCCGATAAGAAAAAAGACATCAACAATGAAGATTTAATGGTAATGCTCGACATACAGAAAGGTGGAAAGCATAAAATCAAAATCGACCATTTGCAGGTTATTTCAGGCAAAACACCTATGCCCACAGCCATTGTTCGCCTCGATGTGAATGGAAAATTACTCGAAGGAACAAGTACCGGAAACGGGCCTATTGATGCCACTTTTACCGCTATAAAACAAATTCTAAAAAAATCAGATGTCGTTCTCGAAGAATTTCTTATTCAGGCGATTACTCGCGGTAGTGATGATATAGGGAAGGTACATGTACAAATAAAGAGTGATCATGTAACTTATTATGGTTTTTCGGCCAATACCGATATTATTACCGCCTCGGCCGAAGCTTTTTTATATGCCATTGAAAAAGCAAATGGCTTTAGCTTTGCCCGCAAAGCAGTAAAACAAAAACAAACAATAGAATAATCAAACAAAATTTATGAAAACAATTTTTGAAAAAATATGGGAAAAGCATGTAATAAAACAAATTCCCGAAGGGCCGGAAATATTATATATCGACCGGCATTATATTCACGAAGTAACAAGTCCGCAGGCATTCGAGGGCTTACGCCAGCGTGGAATAAAAATATTCCGTCCGGCGCAAACCATTGCCACTGCCGACCATAATGTGCCCACCAAAGGCCAAGTTACCGACCCTTTGTCGATAAAACAACTATCTACACTAAAAAACAATTGTAAAGAATTTGATATCCAACATTATGGCTTAGGGCATGAGAATAACGGTGTAGTACACATCATCGGGCCGGAATTAGGATTAACACTACCCGGCAGTACAATTGTATGCGGCGACAGTCATACCGCTACACACGGTGCATTTGGCGCTATTGCTTTTGGTATCGGAACTTCAGAGGTTGAAATGGTGCTTACTTCGCAATGTTTGTTGCAAAACAAACCCCAAACGATGCGTCTGAACATAAACGGCAAACTAAAAAAAGGAGTAGCAGCTAAAGACATTATCCTATATATCATCTCAAAATTAGGGTCTGGAGGTGGAACAGGATATTTTATCGAATATGCCGGTGATACAATAGAAAATCTATCCATGGAAGAACGAATGACTATTTGTAATATGAGCATAGAAATGGGGTCTAGAGGTGGGCTGATTGCTCCCGATCAAACTACTTTTGACTATTTAAGAGATAAAAAATATGCTCCCAAAGGTGCAAAATTTGACAAAGCAGTAAACTATTGGAAAAGCCTGAAAACTGATGAAGGTGCTCAATTCGATAAAGAATACAATTTTGATGCTCAGGATATTGACATAATGATAACTTATGGAACAAATCCCGGAATGGGCATCAAAATTAATGAAAAAATACCCTCAGAACAGGAATTAAGTAGCGAACAAGACAAAAACGGCTTGAAAAAAGCACTGGCATATATGGATTTAGAAGAGGGTAAACCGCTACTCAATCATGCTATTGATTTCGTTTTCATTGGAAGTTGCACCAACGGCCGTATAGAAGACTTACGCGTAGCCGCCGAAGTTATAAAAGGCAAACAAAAAGCAGAAAATGTAACGGCTTGGATTGTTCCCGGCTCACATAAAGTTAGAAAGCAAGCAGAAAAGGAAGGCTTAATAAAAATTTTCAATCAAGCGGGAATAGAAGTACGTCAGCCCGGTTGTTCAGCCTGTTTGGCCATGAACGATGATAAAATTCCGGGAGGAAAATATTGTGTTTCTACATCAAACCGTAATTTCCAAGGACGACAAGGCCCCGGTGCTCGCACTTTATTGGCTAGTCCGCGTGTGGCTGCTGCCGCTGCCGTTACCGGAAAAATTGTAAATCCAAACTTGTTGAATGAATGAATTCATAATTAGTAATTAAAATAAATGGAAAAATTAGTAAATATAAAGAGTTCTTGCATTCCTCTAAAAATAGAGAATGTAGATACCGACCAAATAATTCCGGCTCGTTTTTTAAAAGCCACAGACAAAAAAGGCTTTGGTGATAACCTGTTTCGTGATTGGCGTTACGATAAAAATAATAATCCGATACC
>CAYQXT010000444.1:0-2962 GCA_964421365.1 uncultured Bacteroidaceae bacterium | reverse complement strand
GACAACAATGTGAATTAATCTATCTTAAAAAGAATAGATTAAAGTATTTCCTGAACTAAAAAAAAGACTATTTATCGGGACTTTATCTTTTATTGGTGGTTGAGAATCGTAACTTAACGAGAAAGAGATTCCTATATTCAGATTTTTAATCAATTTTATATTTAACATCGTTTCGGTTGAAACACGAAAATCTGTCCAATCGCTTAATCTGGGCTGATAATAGGTAACATGGTTTACAGATATCATGGTATTAATTTTTGCATTAAAAATTAGTATAATATCTCCCTTCAGATAATTTGTTTCCGAATTAAAGTCATCATCATATTCTTCATGTTCAAACATTAATAAAGGAGCAACAGACAGATTAAAATTGTCCTTTTTAATCATTTTATAACGTACGCCTCCACCAGAAATAATTCTCCTTTTTAAATATTTTATTGAATTAAACTGATGCTGAACAAATCCCTCAAAAGAGACTCGTTTACCCGACAAAGAATGAGAATATCTAAAATGTTCATAGCCTCCATTGAGAATATTCGGCAAAGTATCAATTTTTAATGTGGAAAAAGAGGCAAAAAATAAGTAAGTATTTTGTAAATAAGTATATTGTATGCCGCTATATGCCTTTAGAGTAGAGATTGTTCGTGTATTTTCAGTGTATAAATAAGAGGCTGAAACAGTGCCCTGCCAACCGGCTTTTGTACTTCTTTTAAGATTTTCGATATTCACCAACTGACCAAATACAAAAGTATCAAAGAATAGCAGAATCAATATAAAATTTATTTTTTTCATCTTTCTCAAATGTACTAATTTTTACCAATAAAAAAAAGCGCAATAATGCGCTTTTTTAGTAAGGATTAGAAATCAGGGAATAGCCAACATCCGGTTCCAGAATTTTTTTGTAAATTTTATAGGGTACACGGTATCTCAAACACTGATCTTTTGCTCTTTCCACCCAGATAGCTCTTCCAATTTTAGCATATACTTTGGCTTCGCGAATAAGCTCGCTGGCAAATTGCTTTAACAAGGCATCTCTAATTACTAACTCTTTCTTTAGTACTACAGTTTCGGTATGCGCTACGGTCAATCTTGCAATTTCGGTAGAAAGCTCATACAATTGCTCATCTGTTAAACCAAAATCTTTGAGTACTTCACGATGCCTATGCGCCAACAGCAAAATAATTCTACCCGTATTAGCCAGTTCAAAATCATTCATTCTACATAAATCCGAAAGTTCATAAAATTTAGACATCGGATGACTCTCAGGCCAGGCAAAAAACATACTGCTCAGTACTACTCTGATTTTCTCGCGCAAGATCTTTCTACTTAAAATTCGCTTGGCATTTTTCTCTTTTAGACTGATTTCTGTAAAATCATCCTGTACAGAAATTCCATACTTCCGAATTTTCCGTTGAAATAAATCCATACGTTCTTTTGTTACACCAAAAAAAATAAATAATTCTTTATCCTTTTGGACATTTCCATTTAATTCATTTAAAGATGTATATAATTTTTCATACATCTTACTAATTGTCAAATTAGTTCTCATAATATACCTCAATTATTTTATTTTATAATGCAAATATAAAGATATTATTTATAAAAACCAAATTTATCAATAAATATCTACTAATTCAACATAAAAACAATCATTTAGAACTATATCACACCCTAAAAGTATTTAAAATAATGAAATATGAAATTCCGACAAATACATGAGTTCAACTAAAAGAATCCGCTATTCATAATTTACTGTCTATTATCGAATTTCGCCCATATTTTCTTCCACTAGCTCTGAATTTAGTGCTATTTCTAACTTATGCAAAATAGCATTTGGCCTTTCGGAAAGTATTAAACGAGCTGTTTTGATAGAACTTTCTTTCAAAATTTGATTTAATTCAGCCATTTTGAGCTTGTATTTTTCTGCACCCTGCCCTACCAGAAAATTATACTCTTTAATATAATGATTCAAAAGCTCATTATCTTGCATATTACCAAGCAAGTCGGAAAGAATATGCAATTGATTTTCGTACCATGCATAATAATCTAGCCAAAATTCCTGAAAAAAAGCCGTTTGGTACCGCAAGTATTTTACTTTTTTACGCCATTCGTGAAAATAAAACAACTCATCTCCCACAAGCAAAAAATTAAGATACTGTTTTGTTTTTTTATACATTTTCCGATATGCAAGCAATATTTCAGCGTCAGAAATATCGCTTATCTGCAATTGGGCAATAAGACTCTTCATTTCGCTTACTTTTTGAAGATTTTCGCTCTGATTAGCTTTATCCTTCTTTTTCTTCTTGTATTTGATGATTTTCTTCCGCAAACGGGTGGTAAGATTCTTTTGGTAGCTTGTCAATTTTGGATAATTCCGTTCACAGGCCTCTATGGCCGAGTCTAAATCACGTGACTCGGCCAAAGTGCGAGCTATATCACGTGCTGTAATATTCAAAAAATCATATGATTGACTATTAATACTATATCGTATTAATCTTATCAATGCCCGAAATTTTTTTAAATTTTTGCGGGCATCATGCAATGAAGCAGCACTCGATTTTGTTATAAATTTTTCTATTTTTTTTAAATAACTAACTAGTTGAGCTTCTAAATTTATTTTTTCCATACTTCAGTGCTTTGCCCAAAGATAATAAAAAGTCTCATTAAACTTATAAGACCGTTACAAAAAATACGATACAATCAGCTAATTTGTATTGATGAATACACCCATTTTTAACCATCAAATTAGCAGCAAGACGTATTTCATACCAAACAAGTATCGTGATTGTTATGCATATTTTTGTAACTAATTATTCTTTATTGCCAAACAGCATTCATAATTCACAATTGCTTAACTATGTCCCCCCACGATTATTCTCATTATTTTTAGATTAATAATAAAAAAACGATACAATTGATAGATAAAAGATTTCCTAAAAAAAAGAGTTCCTTTTGTAGGTAT
>CAYQXT010000443.1:0-2967 GCA_964421365.1 uncultured Bacteroidaceae bacterium | reverse complement strand
ATATATATATACGCAGGTTTAAAATTTAAGATTCATTAATAAAAAAAAAATTCATTATTATTAATTTTTTTTATTACTTTAGACTTTAAATATAAATAATATGAGATTAAGATATTTTTACATACTTGCTATTTTATTTCTATTAATACTATCAAATTGTAATAGCACGAAAAAATTATCTTATATTCAAAATACCAAAGTATTTGACCGTAAAAGCGACACCTCTTTTTACTATACGACTAATCCTGTTGATTATAAGCTAAATAAGCATGATATTCTGATGATTCGTTTTGCCTCAACCAACGAGGAAGTTACAAAATATTTTGAAGATTTTAGCGGAATAGGGAATAAAACCAATCAATATCAAAATTATAATTTAGTAGGTTTTACAATAAATGATAGTGGTTATATTGCCATTCCTATCATAGGCAAATTTTATGCCGTAGGTTATACGATAAGAGGTTTACAAAATGCTTTACAGAAAGAAGCTGACAAATATCTGATAAATTCAAGGATAATAGTTAAGTTACTCAATTACAAGATTTCTTTTTTAGGAGAAGTAAACGGAACTGGGGTATTAGATGTACACGAAGACCAAATAAATCTGTTAGAAGCTCTGGCACAGATAGGAGGAATATCAGATTACGGAGATAGAGAAAATATACTAATCATGCGTAAAACACCTAAGGGTTATCATACTTTTCGGGTAAATATTACAGATAGATCTATTTTAGAAAAGAGTGAGTTCTATTTATTACCCAATGATTTGGTCATTGTAGAACCCCGAAAATATAAAGTTTTATCGACAAACTTAAGAGAATATTCAACTCTTTTAATCACTTTTTCATCTATATTAACATCAATCACTTTATTATTTTCGATACTCAATGGAAAATAAAATAACAGACGATAATTTATTACAAAGCAACTTTGATATTAAAAAATTCTTACTCAAAGTTCTGGTATACTGGTACTTATTCATAATCGCAGGCGTTTTAGCCTACTTTTATGCCAGTTTCAAAATTAAATTTTCTACACCTATATATTCTGTTCATTCTACACTTTTAGTCGAAAGTGAGGCTAAACAAACTTCGAATATTTTAGGAGGGCTTAGTTTACTCAACCCAACGAAAAACATGAAAAATGAGATTGGAACCTTTAAATCTTATCAGATTATCCGAAGGTCTATTGCACGTCTTGATTTTAATGTTAGTTATTTTGAAGTAACCAAATATCGCGATGCAGAACTATATAAACAATCACCTATTAGGGTCGAATACGATACCACGCACGCTCAGGTTTATTACAAAAGAATCTACTTGAACATAGTAAACAAAAATGAATACGAAATAAGCTTAGACGACAAACAGAAGAAAATAAGATTAGCTTTTGGCGATTACTTTGAGAATAAACAGATGAAATTTAAAATCCGATTAAATAAAAAATTTAATACCAATCTTAAAAACCGAACATTTTATTTTTATTTAAACACAAAAGAAGGCTTAGTAAATATTTATCACGGACGCTTACAGGTTCAGCCCCAGTACTCTCAAGGAACCATCCTTTGGCTATGGTCGAGTGGAGCAGTCCCCTTAAAAGAAGCCGATTTTCTAAATACCGTGGTGAAAGAATACATAAGTATGGAATTGGAAAAGAAGAATAAAGTGGCAAAAAAGACAATAGAATTTATAGACAAACAATTAGCAAGCGTAGTAGACTCTTTGGACATTGCACAAAAAGAGCTTCAGAATTTCAGAGCAAAAAATAAAGTAACCGATATTTCGCGTGAATCAGATGCTTTATTTAACGAAATAGAAAGTTTATATGAGGATAAAAGCAATGTGTATTCGCGTTTAAAATATTATGAATACTATTTACACGAATTAGACTCTGTAAAAGATGCCCGTTTGATAGCCATTCCTACTATTTTTAATATAAACGACCCTAGTCTGTTCGCACTACTTCAAAAATATCAAGATGCCTATTCCAGATTAGATGAGATGTCGTTAAGTGTAAAAGAGGATATTCCCTCCAAAAAATTGCTTAAAAACAATATAGAGAACATTAGAAAAGCACTGAGACTAAATATTTTAAATAATATTAGTGCCTCCAAACAAGCCTTGATAGAGATCCATTCGCAACTATCAAGAGATTACAACAAACTCCACGAGCTTCCTATACTACAAAGAGAGATGAAAAATATCACCCGAAAATTCAAACTAAATGACGACATCTATACTTTTCTACTCCGGCGTAGAATGGAAGCAGGAATTACGCAAGCCTCTAATCAGGCCGAAGCAAAGGTACTTGATTATGCCAATGCCGCAAATGCCGCAAAAGTAGCGCCAGATACTGGAGGTATCAAAAAGAAATCTTTACTAATTGGCCTATTAATTCCACTTTTGTTTATTCTTTTAAAAGATTTCTTTAACAACAAAATAATGGACAAAACAGATATAGAAGCAATTACGACCATTCCAATTGTCGCATCTATTGCCCATAATGAGAAAAAGCAATCCTTACCGGTATTTTCGCATCCCAATTCTCCCATATCTGAATCTTTTAGAAACCTCCGAACAAATTTGCAATATATGCTGGTTGATAAAGAGAAGAGAGTCATCTCCCTGACATCAACGGTGAGTGGAGAAGGCAAATCATTCTGCTCGGCAAACATTGCAGCCTCAATAGCCACCACAGGCAAAAAGACCTTACTTATTGGGTTAGATTTGCGCAAACCCAAACTTCATCTGGCTTTTAATTTATCCAATGATATAGGTGTCAGCACTGTATTAATAGGAGAAAATACAGCTGACGAAATTATGTTCCCGACAGAGATTGAAAATCTATACGTAGCGCTATCCGGGCCCATTCCTCCCAATCCAGCCGAATTGTTAGGAACAGCCAAAATGCTAGATTTGATTTTCTATGCGAAAGAAAAATTCGATTATATAATTTTAGACACCCCCC
>CAYQXT010000442.1:0-2994 GCA_964421365.1 uncultured Bacteroidaceae bacterium | reverse complement strand
TAACAACCAGCTCACCCGTTCGACGGGTGAAGCGACTGGTTATGAAAAGTAACGAAAAACATCAATGGTTTCAATTCAACCTGACCCCATTGGTTTTTGTGTGATAATTGAGCGATAGCGAGTAACACAAAAAAACGGCTCTTTTGGCAATCCGCTGGATGTTGTTAGGGATTATTTTCATTGAAAACTTGGCCTTGCATAGGCTCCAAGTATGTGTGAACTTCTGGACTAAGAACATATGCTTTGATAAGAGCGTTATTTAGAAAGCTACAGAATAACTTAAAATGTTCATCTCTATTGTTATCAATTTTTAGGCTTGGTTCTAGCTTTCGATTCTCATAAAATGGATACCATATGTGATTATTTTTTTCTCTATCGAAGTATTGATAAGTGGCTTTTGATATATCCAATAGCAAGTTATGTCTTAGTATAGAATCAATATCCGAATATGTTTCTGTAAAAACACTGGGCATTTTTTCTACAGGAATATTAATACTTTCACAAATTAAAAATGTCACAGGTGTATCTAGTGGATTGTTCTTAGGGTTAAACTGTTCTCCATTCCTTAAGGGGAATTTGTATGCAGGGGATTTTACATGCCTACGAATCTCCTTAATAGCCGCTAGTTTTCTTAAAGCTTCATTCAATTGTGTTTTGGATAAAACCGATTTTACCTCTCCTATACCTATCACTGCTTCACATGGATAAAACCTCTGATGTTCACTATCTTCAATCATAGGCGTTACACTTGGATCATATATAATAATGTCACATTGAGTACTTACATCTCCCCGATAATTTATAATAAAACCAGATCCGATTTCTAAGCTAGAAGGAACAAAAAGCCTTAGGAATTTATTAACTATACGCTCTCTGTGCGCTCCAAATTCCCCCGGATGTATAAGTTTTTTATGTTTATCATCAAAGTAAATTTCTCTAGATGTGCCTATAAATTCTGCTTTGAATTTCTCAATATGATAATTAAATAAGCTCTCCAGAATATTCATCAATTGCTATCCCTAACAGTTTTGTTATGAAAAATAGTAAACTTGCAGTTTACTCTCAATTTTTTTGTTCTTGCTTTTTGCTCTTCAGGCTTTTTCGCTTTTTCCTGGTTTGCTAATATGTATTTTGAAAAAGCATCATCGTTTTTTTATCTCATCAGGCTTTGCCATTTTTGGTGGGTTTCACACGATGAGTTGTGCTGTTAATCGGAACTTGCTTTCACGCTCCCGTCTGCTTTTTCAGCGGATTTTGTTGCCTCATTCAAGCTGACTTTTTCCACCTCAGGTTTTTAATTTCCTCGCACTGCTTTTGCTCTTTCACCGCTGGATTTTTTATGCTATTTGCTCTCGCTTTAAACTTATAACCATGAATTAACCAGCCTATTTCACATCTAAAACTTGGCAAATAACTGACTTTTTTTCACCGCAACAAACTACGCATAAGAAGAACTCTGGCTGGTTGAATGCCAAGTTATAAAAACTTTGAAAAGCACTTCATTTGACTTCCGCACCATAATTTAATTTTACTCTGACCCAATTAATTTTTTTTATGACCCTTTAACTCTGGCTTTTCAGTATCCAGGAGCTCCTTTTGGAATATATGGATCTATGATAAGTTCGTCCTCAGTTTTCCAATGAGTGTCTCCAGCTACTTTCCCTATAGGCTTATTAGTGTTGCTAACGTGAATAAGCTTTTGATTTCTATTGTCTCTAACTACATAGTGACCGTCTCTGCGAAAAAAAGCAGTAGCATAATTGTTATCGTATGTATGCCCAGCTTGTCTTATTGTGTATGGTCGAGAAATTAGTTTATCCACACTATCAACATTCCACCCTCTATTATTTAATTTATTAAAATCAACATGATCTGTGTAACGAAAATATTTACCACCCGATGCAAGTTTGATAGTATCTCGCGAATTTGAAATTTCTCTTGATTTAGCTTGATAAGATGGTTTTTTTTGAGTAGATAAAGGTATAGATGTCCGAGGTGATGCAGTTTCATTAAAAATTCTTCGAGGTGCTGGAGTGGGCTGTTTCCGCAACGCCTTAAAAAAATCAGATGGTGCAGAAATCGAACCAAACGGTAAAATTAATACAACAATTAAAATTATTATTTTTTTCATTTGTGCTCCTAATTCTTTGGCCCTGCAATGAAACCAGTTGCTCCGTCAATGACAAAGCCGAAATTGCATGCTTGTTTTAGTATGTCTTCATCTACTTTCTGACCAATTCGCATATTATTATGTTCCATAAACATAGCTTCAAAACAACCAGATACTCCACGATTTACTGCTGTTCCTAATCGTGTTTTTGCTACAGGTAAAGTATCACTTACATCTGTTCTCATCATACCTAGAATATTAGAAATTGCATATAACATGGGTTTTTCAGCCCTAACCTCGTCTAGCAGGTCATTTAGGTAATTATGGCATTTTCTAAATTCTGATTGGGATATTGATGAACCACTCTTGAATAAATTTGAACTGAGTATTGCACAAAAGCCCTCATCACTTAGTTCATAAGAGAGGCCTTGAAGAAGTCCTGCTGTGACAGCAAATACAGAATTAACCAAATCATCTCGTTGCTGACGCTTTAATCTGTAAGCTTGTTCTTCCATTTGTAATCGATAAGCTTGTTCCTTAAAATGAGCATCCATGTATCTCTTACGTTCTTCGGGGTTGTCATCAAACAATTCCGGCCGACTTAACCCTTTTGCATACACTGTTCCTCCATAAATTACCTCTCTCTCATATGGAACAAAGTAGACACCAACCATTGCTGGTGGCTTTGATTTTTTTGTTTTTGTCCCACTAATTCGAATACGCTCAGGTATAACATTACACTCGCGCCGAATAATGTCGACTAGTGCTTTTATAGTGTTTGTTGTAATGGCAGTATTATCTATATAAAACGTTTTAAGAAAATCGTGTTTGTGAACCCCGTTCCTATGAAATGTAATTTTAGGTTCTTCATCACATAAATTTCC
>CAYQXT010000441.1:0-3003 GCA_964421365.1 uncultured Bacteroidaceae bacterium | reverse complement strand
GGCAAGGGTTGAATTAGTGTCGCCGTAAACCAGAACCATATCGGGTTTTTCTTTAGAAGCCGAAAGTTTGGTAATAAATGGGCCATCGCCTTTTTCAATACCGGAAACATCATCCCATGTTCCTCCTTTATTTTCAGAGCGAGAAATCTGATTGTTATACACACTTCCTAATAGCAAATTGGGGTCTTTAGCATTCCATAAACATTCAAAACCATCGCCTCCGATACGGAATAAATAGTAAGATTTACTATTTGCTTCTACGGCTGTTCGTGCCTGCCAGGTACCATTGTCCTGCATTCCTCCAAGATATTCGTTAGCTTCGGGGTTTTTCGCTACTCCATAAAATTGAGTTGTAATATAATTAGTCGGGATTT
The DNA here is from genome assembly GCA_964421365.1 of uncultured Bacteroidaceae bacterium. Taxonomy (GTDB): domain Bacteria; phylum Bacteroidota; class Bacteroidia; order Bacteroidales; family DYOH01; genus CAYQXT01. Next base: position 2,629 of record CAYQXT010000441.1, on the reverse strand, counting down.
GATCCAGAGTAGCTCCATTATCATCAGAAACAGCGATACCGCCATCATTTCCGTCTATCCATTTAAAGTTTCCATTTCCGAGAGCTACAATTTTTATACAGTGGTGATCGGGATGAATACCCGGAATAACTGATTTGCCAAAACCAGCCCCTTGCAGATAGTTATTAGGGCCATTATAATTACCATAAGCATCGGCAATACTTGTTTTTGTTCCGGTAATTTGCATTATAGTACCATAATCAACCACGATTTTGGAATTTTGTAGATTACTGGCATCCCAGCTATAGCCAGTAGTTAATACCGGCCAGAACATATATAATGATTTATATAAATGTCCACCGCTTTTGGCAATGTGACTATCTGGTGCAGTTGGATTATATGCAACTGAATTGATGAAAATATATTCTCTGCCTAATTGTCCATAAGCATCACCGGTGCGAGGATAAAGATTAAATTTACCATCGCCTTCTTGGTCGCGGAAAGAGACCATTAACTGACGGTTATTTGTCATATCCCAAACCTGAAAAGGGACATCCACATAATCTTTATAAGTATAATCGCTTGCAGCCACTCCGGAAGTTGCTTTGGAAGGAACTCTAAAACGATGAGCTTTCTGGCTTAAACCTTTGCCAAATCTTATTTCTACAGCAACAGTGTCTCCATTAACCAAGTTTGTACCGTCTTTTAAACTCATTCCTCCACCAAGATATTCTCCACCAAAATTAATAAAAGTAATGAAATCGGTATTTACCGTGTAAACATTCTTAATCATAGGTTTACTTTCAGTCGATTTTCCACTAAATTTAAGTTTCCAAAGATCAACTCCTCCAACAAAAACTTCGTTGGCATTGTAAGGATGCGCAGCAATGGTATTATCGTAATTCCCCTGACCACCCAAAAAATTTTGATTATTATTAAATCTCGACCAGCTAATTCCGTTATCAGAAGAAAAATATACGTGTGATTCGGTGCTGGATACATTCGCACTGACGAAAACATTATTATGATTTACAGGAGACACGGCCAGTTCAAATCGGGCACCAGAAGTTATTCCCTCAGATGAAATAACCCAATTTTCGCCGGCATCTGTAGAGCGCAAAACTCCCACATTATGTTCAGAGGCAAAGAGAATATTAAAATTAGTAGGATCTGCATCTAAATCCTCTACACCAAAAGAACTTACCTGTTTTTGCACCCAACTGGTTCCTCCATCCGTAGATTTAAAAATCCCTTTTTCGGTAGCCGCTAAAACAATATTTTCATCGCTTGGGCTAATAATAATCCTATTTACATAGGCAAAATTATCATCGTTAGCAGTAGCAGTAAGTTGTACCCATGTATTTCCCCTGTCGATACTTTTCCACATTCCGTTGCCTTTAAGGTAAGTTCCACCCGGGAAACTTTCGCCTGTTCCGGCATATATTACATTGTGATTAGAACTGGCCATGGCCAATGCATTTACTGACAAATTAGGTAACTCATTAGATAAATTAGTCCAGTTTTTTCCTCCGTCAGTTGTTCTCCAGATTCCACCAGTAGCAGCCGATGCAATCCATGTGTTGTGGGTCGTATCATCTGGGTCAACAAGGATAGCACGAGTTCTACCCCCAACATTTGCAGGGCCTCTCGAAATCCAATTTAACGTATTTTTTTTTGTTTGTGTACGTTTAAATTGCCTCTGAGCCTTTTGGTATTCTTTCATCCGATAGTTCATAGAATATCCAGCTTCTTCTTGTCCCATTCGAGTGGTAATGTCCTTCATGTATTGAGTAAACATTTCCGGATGGTCTGCCTCTTCTTCGCCATTTTCAATTTTATCTATACTTGGGGAAAAAACATAAAAAAAGGCAATTAAAATAAGTGTAACAATGATTGTTGATAATAAAGTTTTTTTCATTTAATTTTTTTTAAGATAAATTTCATTTTGTTTAATTAGGCAAAGTTAATTTGATTAAATGAAATGCTAAAGTTTTTAACTTTTAAAAATTAATATATATGTTTGTCTAAAATTAAAAAATTATGAATATCTTATTGGAAATATTAAAATACACTTTACCGTCAGTAGTCGTCTTGTTAACAGCCTATTACATTTTAGACCGATATCTAAAACAAGAAATTGTTCGGCAAGAAATTGACATTAGAAAACAAAATCAGAAAATAACGCTACCGCTACGTTTACAGGCTTACGAAAGGTTAATTTTATTTTTAGAAAGGATTAACCCCGACCAATTATTAGTGCGGGTTAATCAAGCAGGAATGACGATAGCTCAGCTTCAAAAATCACTGCATTTAACCATTCGCGCCGAATTTGAGCATAATTTATCACAACAGATATATGTATCCGAAGAAAGCTGGGAATTAGTAAAAACTAGTAAAGAAAACTTAATAAAAGTAATTAATCTGGCCGCTAATGGATTAAAATCTGAGGACAAAGCTTTAGTTTTAAGCAAAAAATTAATTGAAGTTTTCTCAGGTTTAGAAAATTCGCCAATTCAAGCCAGTATTTCTAAAATAAAGGCAGAAGCAGCTAAATTATTTTAAAAAATGAAAAATGAAGAATATAGAATGAAACACTTATGATAATGCTTTTAACACACACAAGCATAATTATATATCGTAGAACGAAAGT
>CAYQXT010000440.1:0-3004 GCA_964421365.1 uncultured Bacteroidaceae bacterium | reverse complement strand
GCCCTAATTTAAGCTATTTGCTTTCGGATAATACTGAGTTTGCTGTTTTCATGCAGGCTTTTAGCGGTGAATTCCCTGATAATACCGGCGAAATCATCCGACAGAATTTTGATTTTGCCTTTTTGAGACTCAAATATAGTTTTTAATTTATGAGTCCAGTATAATTAGGTGAATTTGCATCAAAATCGGTCGGACGGCTTCATTAATCAATTGCAAGTGAGTTGTCTATCTTTACTTTTTTAATATATCTATCCGTTCAACTAGTTTTTAGACCAAACTCATTTATCCTATTATAAACCTTGCACTGCAATGTCTCTACCAACGTTACCATTGTTGCTATTATTCGAATATTTTATTTATCGTATTTTGATGAACGAATGCCAAATCAGGCGTATTCTTTTGGGGATTGAACAATGTTAATATGAAATGAATATGATTGGGCATTACAGTATATAGATTATAAGCGGGAATTAATCGAATGTATTCATCTATAATTTTGCCTGCTGCATTTAAAATCATTTCTCCATTTTGAATATTCTCGAAAAAATATTCATGTTTGAAGGTATTTATTGTAATGAAATAAGCGCCGTTGTTTCGATAATCTCAATTAGCTAAACAGGTGGATTTGATACGGTATTTGCTCTTGTATAATTTTGGCATTATTGATAATACTGATTTGTTCTCTCAATTCAATTTCAGTGATAGCATAAAGTTCCGTCCGGGTGCTGCCAGTGCTGATGAAAATTCTTTGTAGCGAAGGTCTAAAATATTATTAATTCTGAAATTTACAGATAGATTCTTGCGAATTTGTAGCGATAGTTGGTAATTTAAAACCCACCAGTTTGGAAAGCCAATGGTAGTCGCTTCTTCCTCATTGTCTTCACTGTAGGGCGACATCTCACTGACCAATTTTACATTGCTGTAACGGAATTCTATTCCCGAACTAAGCCTTTGCGCCTCATAAGTGAGCATCGAGCGCATAAAAAATGGCGGGATATGACCTAAAGGTTTTTTTTGCGTCAGATTTTGGCCTTTGGTGTATTGTGCCGAAGCATCAATACGTATTTTTTGCCTTTTATCTAAAGAGACCGTACTATGAAAAGTAGCCGAAAATCCATAAATACGCGCTTTGTCGGCATTGGTGTTGATTATTATATAATAATAATCGCCATCATACATCATGCTGTCACTGCCGTTAAATTCGCCTGCTGTGCGTACTATAGCTTGAGTGAGCAAATCGTGAAAAATAGAAATTTCGGCGCTGAAATACTTAGATTTATAGCCTACCATACCTTCGCTATGCCAAGTGTATTCCGATTTTAAATTCTGATTGGGCAGCGTGATATATTCCCCTTTGGCGCGTATCTTTCCATAATCATCTACATTTGGACTGCGAAAACCTGTAGATTGAATCCCAATCAAACGGAAGGCCTCATTTTGCCAGGTAAGATTTAGACTGGCAGAGGGCATAAAGTGCTGCATGTTTATTTGGGTAAAAGGAAAGTGCGCAAAAGTAGTATCGCTAAAATCTGAGTGTAGATAATTGTAGGTAAATCGTAATCCACTGTTTAATTGCAATTGCTCGTTGAAATTGTGGATATAATCGGCATAAGCAGCCGCCGAAAAAGTCTCGCTACCGCCATCAGGGTAGCGTGTTTGTGCAGGTATCTCATTGAGATTCTGCGTGTCGCGATAAAAAGAATTAGAGGATACATGGTTTAGAATGGTCTCAGTGCCTGTATATAGCTTGTTCTGAGTATTAAAATATTTTTTTAAATCATTATTGAAGCTGAATACTTGTACATTTTCTATCTGATGTAATTCGTCTGTTTTGTCGAATTTACGCGAAATGCGACTTTCTTCTATTTGTTGATAGGCAAGACTTGTTTTGGACACATCAAATAGCCAGAAATTCCGTTGCGATAAATTTAGGCTCGAAAGCAGGCGTTTCTGTGGACCATAGTAAAAATCGGAATATTTCAGTTGTCTGTTTTTATAATCATTTAGCTTGTCAAAGCGCTGAATGTTGGTGCTTGTAGAATATTGAATGTTGGCATTAAGCCTGTTATTGGCATCTAATTTATAGGCCGATCGATACATAAAATCATATTGCCGGTAGCCTAGGCGTTTTTGCAAAAGCGGGTCGGAATTTACAGCCATACTGTCTTTGCCTTCGCTGGTTCGCAGAGCGTAATAGGGCACTTCGCCCCAAGGAATTTCAGGATTATCAGCAGCGGTATAATTCGCTGTATTTTTGCCTATTTTTATATCTCCGTAAGAATTGGCAGAAAAACTAAACAGATTAGCCCATTTGTTATTGGTCATTTGCATATCAATATGTCCGAAGGCGGAATGTGTTGCACTGGATACACCTGTGTTTATGTTTGTTTTTATTTTGTATTTAGTCCCTGCGGTAAAATATGGTTTTATAGTATGATAATGAATTACGCCCCCTAGCGCATCGCTACCATAAGCTACCGAACCGGCACCATAAATAATCTCTATATTTTCGAGGGCATGTCGGTCTATGGTTATGGAATTTTGCAAATGACCACTGCGGTATATGGTATTATTCATGCGTATTCCGTCCACTACCAGAAGAATTTTGTTGGCTTCAAATCCTCGTAAAATAGGACTCCCGCCACCAGCTTGTGTTTTTTGTACCATTACTTTGCCGGTATTTTCGAGAATCTCGGCTGATGTAGTAGCTCCTGATAAGCTAATCTGTTGATTATTCAACACGTCAAAAGCAACTGCCTGGTCGCGGGCATCTTCGCGTAAAACATCAACTTTTACATCTACTTCCGATAACTCGTAATTTCTATGCACTAATTCAATCTTGTAATTATTTTTAATAATCTGATTTCCTGATACCTTTAAACTGTCGTAGCCTATTCGGGTGAAAAGTAGCCGACTTTGTGCCGTAAACTTAAGTTTCATCATTCCTTGGCTATCGCTTGTGCCTATCAATCTTTTATTTAAAAAAATATGAACACCTTCAATG
>CAYQXT010000439.1:0-3007 GCA_964421365.1 uncultured Bacteroidaceae bacterium | reverse complement strand
AGCGCTTTTTGTTAAGAAATATATAAAGCCTGTCGTACTGCGACAGGCTTTTTTGTTTGCTATTTTTAGAAATCAGACAATCAAAAAGTCTGGAAAAATTGAAATGATATCTAAAGAAGAGTGTTAGAGTACTATGAACGAGTTTACAACATCGTTAGACCTACAGGTGTTCTTTAGATAAATTAAAAAATAATGAGAGAATTAAAAAATTGGTGCTGGCTTTGTAAAATCTTAATTACCGGTAGGTAAAACAGAAAAATTATAGCTATTTTTCAGTCAGCCGGTAGTTTTCAACTATCGGCTTTTTATATGGAAAATTAGTAAGGCAAAATATAATGAACTCTAAAACGATATAATATGGAAAAGATTAAAATTCATGTACAAACAAAGAAAATATTGGCTGATTTGTACACGCCTATTGGAATTTATTTGAGGTTGCGCGATGCCTTTGCAAATACTATTCTTTTAGAGAGCTCAGATTATCATACGGTCGAAGATTCCTATTCTTTCATCGCGGCCAAACCTTTGTCGGAAATTGTTATAAATCAAGAAAATGTACGTATGGAATTACCCGATGGCCGTATTCTTAAATCGAAAATTTCGCCACAAAAGACAGCTGTTGATGTACTTAATGCCTTTTACAATCTTTTTGAACCGGATAAGTCCTTCCCTTTTAACGGTATCTATGGATATACTGCTTTTGATGCTATTAAATATTTTGATAGTGTCGAGCTTAAAAATAGTGCTAAAGAGGGCTACCAAGTCCCCGAAATTCGCTATGTGTTCTATCAGTTTGTAATTGCCGTAAATCATTTTTCTAACGAGTTGATTCTGCTTGAAAATCAATTAAACGGACATTCAGAATTGAACTATTTGCTCGATTTATTGCATAACAAAAATGTTCAGACCTTTAGTTTTGACCTTTTAGGAAGCAAGATATCCAATTTTAGGGATACAGAGTTCCTTAAAGCGGTTGAGGACGGAAAGGCAAATTCTGTGCAGGGCGATTTGATACAGTTAGTTCTTTCTCGCCAGTATGCACAAAAGTTTAGGGGTGATGATTTTAATCTGTATCGTTCCTTGCGAGCCGTAAATCCTTCTCCCTATCTTTTTTATTTTGATTATGGTTCGTATAAAATATTTGGATCTTCTCCAGAAACCCAATTAGTGGTGAGTGAAAATATAGCCTATATCAATCCTATTGCTGGTACTTACCGCCGGAGCGGAGATGATGAAACCGACCGTATTTTGGCTCGGAAATTGAAAAATGACCCCAAGGAATTGGCCGAGCATAAGATGTTGGTCGATTTAGCACGTAATGATTTGAGTAGGAATGGCACTAACATTCAAATTGAGCGGAATTGTGAAGTACAATTCTACTCGCATGTTCTGCACCTTGTTTCCAGTGTGAGTGCCGAATTACTCCCTGATACCAATATCTTTCAAGTTTTTGCCGATACTTTTCCGGCAGGAACGCTTAGCGGAGCTCCAAAATATCGTGCCTTAGAGCTTATTGATCGCTACGAAAATCAGGCTCGTGGTATTTATGGCGGTGCTATCGGGCTTTTCGGCTTTGATAAAAGTGTTAATCATGCCATTGTGATACGCTCATTTTTAAGTAAAAATAATGTTCTGTACTCTCAGGCCGGTGCAGGTATTGTGGCTGAATCAGTTCCTGAAAAAGAAGTGCAGGAGGTAAATAATAAGCTAGAGGCTCTTTCAAAAGCCTTACAACAAGCCGAAAGAATTTAAGTCTAAAGAGAAAGTGGGCTACTAGTAAAAAAAATCTCAATGAAATGTACTAAAATGATTTACAAGCTTTATCCTGTTTTCTGATATGAACTTAAAATTTTTTAAAATTTAAACAAATGAAAATATTAGTTTTTGATAATTACGACTCATTTACCTATAATTTAGTTCATTATATAGAAAAAATTACGGGTAAACGTCCCGATGTGTTCAGAAATAATGAAATAGACATTGATGAGGTGGAAAAATATGACAAAATATTGCTTTCGCCCGGACCGGGATTGCCCAAAGAGGCTGGAATTCTTATTCCGCTTATACAAAAATACGCCGATACAAAGAGCATTCTGGGCATCTGTCTGGGGCATCAGGCTATTGCTGAAGCTTTGGGCGGTAAACTTTCGCATATGGAAACCGTTTTGCACGGTATAGCCACACGCATCATTGTTTTGGATAACGATAAAGGAATTTACAAATGTATTCCTCGAGAATTTATGGCCGCTCGCTACCATTCGTGGCAAGTATCGCGGAAGGATTTGCCCGACATCTTTCAGGTTACAGCCATTGACGAACAAGACCGGATTTTATCCTTTAAACATAAAACTTTAGACCTTATTGGCCTGCAATTTCACCCCGAATCGGTACTGACCGAACACGGCTTAAATATGATTGAAAACTGGATAAACTTAAAGTGAATACAGCAATTTTGGATATTAAATCTAATCTATATTAAAATGAAAGAGACACTAAATTATTTATTTACCCATAAAACGCTTAATTACCAGCAAGCAAAAGAAATACTGGTGCAGATTACTGGTGGAAAATTTAGCGATGCCGAAATTGCGGCTTTCCTTAGTGTTTACATTATGCGCGGCATATCATATCTCGAATTAAAGGGCTTTCGCGATGCACTGCTCGAACACTGCGTGCCTATTGATTTATCAGAATTTAATACCATAGATTTGTGCGGTACTGGTGGGGATGCTAAGAATACTTTTAATATTTCTACTCTAAGTAGTTTTGTTGTAGCCGGGGCAGGTTATAAAGTTACCAAACATGGAAATTATGGTGTTTCCTCGGTTTCCGGTTCCTCCAATATGATGGACTATTTTGGTTATCAATTCTCTAATAATCAGGATAAAATTAAAAAAGAAGTGGATGAAATAGGAATATCGTTTTTGCACGCTCCTCTTTTTCATCCCGCTATGAAAAACGTAGGGTCTGTGCGCCGTAGTTTAAAGGTGAAAACTTTTTTTAATAT
>CAYQXT010000438.1:0-3018 GCA_964421365.1 uncultured Bacteroidaceae bacterium | reverse complement strand
GGACTCGAACCCGCGACCCCAACCTTGGCAAGGTTGTGCTCTACCAACTGAGCTATTCCCGCATTTTTGTCGATTGCGGTGCAAATATAAAGTGTTTTTTTAAATTACAAAACATTTTTATCAAAAAAACCACTTTTTTTTCATACTTATCAATAGCCCTATTTTAAACATGTTCATTAACAATACCTTCTAATAATTCTAAATAATGTTCCACATTGCTCGAACCTCTCTTGAGCTTAATAATCTGATAATTATTATCTAAAAATACATCCGAAGGATAAACCAGATTATCATCTAAAAGCTGGATAACTAATTCGTGAGCTCCATTTCGCCGGTATGGATACTCCGAATTAAATTTATATATTTTCCCATTTAATAAAACAGTCTGTTTAGATTCAGCATTAAAATCTATAGCATAAAAATGCTCATTTAAGTAATTAATCACATCCCGATTCTGAAAAGTTGTTTCTGCCATCCGTTTGCAATATCCACACCAAGGGGTATAAAAGTGGATAAGAATAGCTTTAGGCTGATAACGCATTTTATGTACCAGTTGGTCTATCTTAATCCAATGAATACTATGGCCTGTAAGCTTTTCATCACCCGTTCTAAAGGAACTAAAAAGAAAAATAAAAAAGCCAAGCCCTAAAATTTTCAATTTCATATCTGTATTTCATTTTTTATTTGCAATTATACGTAAATTTTAAAAAAATAGTCAAAAGATTTTTAATACTACGCAACAGGAAGCAGCTCGTAAAACTCACACCCAATTACTATTTTGCCAAAAAATCATCATTCAAAACCTGCATATAGGCTTTTGCCTTATTTTCAACTGCTACAGAATGATTCTTCTGCAAAATGATTTTTTTGGAACGGTTATCCATAACCAGAATACTTGAATCCTGCAAATAGCCAAAACCATTATTAAAATCATAAAAAGAAAAATTTTGTGCCTCTGCCGAAAAAATATTTTTACTAAATCGAAACGCTTTATGACTGATATTTAATTGACCTAAAAGTGTAGCAATAATATCCGTTTGACCAGATAATGTGTGTATTACAGAGTCTCTTACAGCCAAAGCACCACCTGTCCATATCATCGGAATGTGAAACTTAAGCGGAATATTATATTTTGTATTTCCGGGCAGTCGCGAACCATGGTCGGCCACAAAAAGCACCAGAGTATTCTTCCATTTGTCTGTATTTTTAAGACTATCAATAAAATTGCCAATACATTTATCTGTATAATAAGCCGAATTCAGAAAACGCTTCTCTTCCGTCTTTCCTTTTATCACAGTTTTCATCGGTACATCAAAGGGCTCATGGCTACTCAGCGTCATATAGGCCTTGAAAAAAGGCTCTTTTGAGGTTTTACATTCTTGTAGCAAACGATTAAAAACAACGCCGTCATGAAAGCCCCACTTAGGTTCTTTGTCCCCTTTAGAAAAGCTATTGATGTCTATCCGATTATCAAATTGGCAGTGCAAAAGATAGGATTTTATATTGGCAAAATTAATATCAAAACCACAGATCCATTGAGTATTATAGCCTTTTTGTTTCAAAGTACGACTTAACGTGGGTAATTTCTGTACTTTTTCGGAATATTTGACAATAGCAGTAGAAGGCAAAGCCGGATAGCTACTCAGTACAGCCAATATTCCCTTATAAGTTCGGTCGCCCGAAGCATAAAACTGGTCGAATAAAATCCCGTCTTTAGCTATTTTTGTTAAATTGGGCGTAAGTCCCTTTAAACCACCCAGAGGTTCTATTATTTTGGCCGTAAAACTTTCCAGAATGACCACAATGATATTTGGTCGCTCGGTTTTTAGAATTTTAGGGCAGTCTTCCTCCTTGGGATATAAAGACTTAAATAATTGATTAGCCTCATAGTCCGGCAAATATTTAATATTTTTAAAATTATTTTGTTCAGAAAAAGAGAAACCAATATTCCAGATAAGATTAATCGCCGCATGGTTAGCAAATTCATTTTTATTGGAAAAATACACCATACCTATATTCATTGGAGATATTCCCAAGCTTCCTCTTATGGGTAAACTTAACAAACCAGTAAATAGTAGAAAAATAAAAGAAATTTTATAGTTTGATTTTTGAAGTTGAACTAATTGTTTTTTAATTGTTTTTTGATACAAAAAGAAAAAGAAAAAGAAAAAAACAATCGAAAAGCTAATGATTAATATAGTTGTACCGAAATCTGTCGAAGCCATGGCTTCCTTAGGATTTTTTAGATAAAGCAGAGGTGTGGCATCCATACGAAAACCCCAATTTCGATACAATTCGGCATCTGTAAAAATAAGCAAACTAAAAATTGCACTTAATATATAGGTATAGATATTTAGAAAAAACGATAATAATTTAGGCCAAAAAGGCGATAAAACAAAGAAAATCCCTGGTAAAATAAATAAATAACCCGTAATAGAAGCATCCTGCCTCAGACCATTGAGCATACTTAAACTAAACTCGCTAAAACTAAGGACGAAAGAATGGTTGTACAAAATGAAAACTAAACGTGCCAAAGCAAAGAAAATCAGCCAATAAAGAAAATACTCAAAATATATTTTTATTCTTTTCATCTGTTTAAAATTTATTTAAAAAAAATCGTCCAAAAGTAATATAATTATTGGGATTCGGGATTTACAATTCACCATTATTTATTGGGCGCACGAGCGGGCTTTCCGCTTATAGTCTGCTTGCCAAAGGGTACAAAAACAAGCAAAAAAAGGAGTTCCGTTCCTACACTCTTTTTTTGCCTGTTTTTGTAACCCTTTGTCTGCACCGAGCTATCGCTTCAATCCCTTGCGCATACGCACTTTATCGAGGTTTCGCATTGTAGTGAGCTATCGCTTTAGGCGAAGCCTCTGTAAGAAAAAGACATTATTAAATCCAGTATAAAAAGGTGAATTTGCATCGAAGTCGGTCGCACAGCTTCATTAATCAATTGTAAATGAGCTGTCTATTTTTACAGTTTTAATAAATCTATCCGTCCGACCGGTTTTTAGA